>DATGCY010000080.1:0-6909 GCA_035311385.1 Candidatus Methylomirabilota bacterium | reverse complement strand
CCCGTAGCCCCGGACCGGCTCATCGGCCTCGGCGTCATCCCCTGGACCAATGTCGACGATGCCGTCGCCGAACTCAGGCACTGTGCCCGCCTCGGGCTCAAGGGCGTCAACCTGGGCGTGTTCCCGAACGGGAAGTCGTATCCGATGCCGGAGGACGACCGTTTCTGGGCGGCGGCCATCGACATGCAGATGCCGCTGACCGTCCACGTCGGCTTCGATCGCCTGGGGCCGCGCGCCTCCCAACCGACGTTCGAGTACCCCGGCGCCGACCCAGCAGTGCTCGAGAAGCTCGGGCCGAGGAAGATCGTGGACTGGGTGGCGCTGCCATTCCTGAGCATCCCGCCGTCGTTGAGCCTGGCCCAGCTCGCGCTCTGCGGGGTCTTCGACCGCCTACCCGAGCTCAGGATCTTCTTCGCCGAGACGCGCCTCGGCTGGGTGCCGTTCTGGATGGAGGAGGCGGACTACTGGTACGAGCGGCACCGACACTGGGCCGAACGTCTCCTGAATTTCAAGCCGCTCCGGCAGCGTCCCAGCGAGTACGTCCGGCAACACATCTCGTTCAGCGTCCAGCACGTGGAGCGGGTGGCCGTAGAGCTGCGCCACCACATGGGCGTGGAGCACATCATGTTCGCCACCGACTTTCCCCATATCGAGTGCGACTGGCCCAACACGCGCCCGTTCGCGGAACGGCTCTTCGCGGACGTGCCGCCGAACGAAGCCTACAAGATCGCCGCGGGCAACGTGCTGGACTTCTTCTGCTTGGGCGACACGCCGATGGGCCGCCGGGTGAGGACGGCCGCGGCGTAGCGGAGGGCGCCCTCAGATGGCGCGCGCGGCGCGTGTCGCGTCGAGGATCGCCTGGTGCACGCCGCGGGGCGCGACGCAGTCGCCGACCGCGTAGAGCTCGGGAACCTCGCCCCGAAGCGCGCGGTAGAGATCGTCCGTAGAGCGGCTCCCCGCGGCGAGCACGACGGTGTCGACGCCTTCGATGCGCCGTTCGACGCCTGAATACACGTTGGCAACGATCACGGCCGAGCCCTCGACGGCGCGGAGCTCGGTGCCCGGGGTGAGGACGACACCTCGCCGGTAGAGCCGCGTGTAGAGCGGCGCGATCGACGTGATCCCGATGTCCTGGCCTACATAGAAGAGCGGTGAGATCACCTCGACACGCTTGCCCTGTTCGAGGAGAAGCTCAGCGGTCGAGAGCGCTTGCTGGGTATGCACGTCGTCGACCACGACCACGTGTGTCCCCACCCTGGCCTCGCCACTGAGGATTTCGCGATCCGTCACGACGTGCTTGCCGTCGCAGCCCGGGACGGGCGGGACGTAGGGATGGGATCCGGTCGCGACGATCACGGCATCGGGTCGCTCGGCCAACACCAGGGACGGCGTGGCCTCCACGGCGAGCCGGACCCTCACGGCGAGCTTGCCCACCTGCGCAACGAGAAAGCGGACGATGCCCGCGTACTCGGCGCGGGCCGGCGCTCGGGCCGCGAGCAAGACCTGCCCTCCCAGCTCCGCCGCCCTTTCGAACAGCACGACGCGGTGCCCGCGGGCCGCGGCCATCCGGGCCGCTTCGAGCCCCGCGACGCCGCCGCCGACCACCACGACCGTCTTGGGGTTCGTGGCAGGAGGGACCTCCCCGAGCTCGCCCTCACGGCCAGCCGCGGGGTTCTGGACGCACGTCACCGGCTTTCCCTGGTAGATCCGATCGATACACCCCTCGTTCGCTCCCACGCACGTGCGGATGTCGTCGAGTCGACTTTCGCGCGCCTTTCGCGGGAGATCGGGATCAGCGATCAACGCGCGGGTCATGCCGACCACGTCGACGTGCCCAGCCGCCACGATGGCGTCGGCGTGGATGGGATCGACGATGCGGCTCGCGTGAAAAATCGGCAGCCGGGGCGCGGCCTCCTTGATGGCCGCGGCGAGCGGGACGTAGACACCGGCGGCATAGCTCATGTTCGGCACGGCCGCGGCCTGGAGCTCGTAGGTGTGGGCACCGCCGCCGATGATCGACAGGAAATCGATCAAGCCCGAGGCGGCGAGGCGCCGCCCGATCTCTGCCATGTCGGCCGCGGTGAGGCCGCCCCGCGTCAGCTCGTCTCCCGAGATGCGGGCGCCCACCACGAAGTCATCTCCGACACGACTGCGGATCTCGCTCAGGACCTCGACGGCGAAGCGCATCCGATTCTCCAGGCTCCCTCCGTAGTCGTCGAGCCGTTGGTTGAAGAGAGGCGACCAGAACTGATCGATGAGGTGGTTGTGCGCCATCGAGACCTCGATGCCGTCGAGGCCACCCTCCCGGCAGCGGCGCGCCGCGTCGCCGAAGGCACGCACGAGGCCGGCAATCTGTTCTCCTTCCAGCTCGTGGGGCACGTCGCGGTGCACGCGCTCGGGGATCTGCGAGGGGGCGAGGAGGACGTTCGCCTCCTCGCCATCGGCCTGCGCACGGCGACCCAGGTGGGTGAGCTGGGTGAACACGAGGCAGCCGTGATCGTGCACGGCGTCGGCGATGGCGTGGTACGCGGGGATGATGGAGTCGTCGTGGTTGGCGATCTGCTTCCAGGCCGCCGCCGGCGAGGAGGGGTGAACGCTCGAAGAGCCGCCGAAGATCGTGAGCGCGCAGCCGCCGCGCGCCTTGGCTTCGTGGTATCGCCGCAGCCGCTCGCCGGGCCGGCCGCCTTCGGCCATGGCCTCCGCGTGCCCCGAAGAGTAGATGCGATTCTTGAGCGTGAGACGGCCGACCCGGACCGGCGAGAACAGCGAACGAAGCTCGGCGGTCATTCCCGTAGCCTTCCGCGCCCTAGGTGCGGGCGCGCGCTGCGTGTTGGAGCGCGCCGGCGGAGGCAGGGCGATCGCCGTGGCGGCCGTCGAGGAAACGGAGGGCCACTGCCGCGTGGAGCGCGACGCCGGTCGCCATGGCCGTCTCGTTGACGACCATGCGGTTCGAGTGGTTGGGGATCGGCACGGCCTCACCGTCGGGACGCGTGCCTAGGAACATCAGCGTGCCCGGGATCTGGCGCAGCACGTACGAGAAGTCCTCGCTCCCCATCATGGGCGTGGCCATGGGGCGCACGCGATCCTCGCCGAGCAGTTCGGCGGCCACGCGGGACACGAAGGTCGTGATGTCCTCGTCGTTGACGGTCACAGGATAGCCGCGGATCAGCTTGACCTGGGCCTCGGCACCGTGCGCGGCGGCCAGGCCCTTCACGAGCTGCTCGACGCCCTCCAGCACCCGCTCCCGCGTGCGCTCGGATACGGTCCGGATGGTGCCGAGCAGATGTGCGGTCTCTGGAATGACGTTGCGTGTGCTGCCCGCCTCGATCTTGGCGATGGTGATCACGGCCGGGTCGAACGCGTCGACGCGTCGGGTGACGAAGGTCTGCAACGCCTGGACGATCTCACATGCCACGGGGATCGGATCGAGGCAGTCGTGCGGCGCGGAGGCATGTCCGCCGCGCCCATGGATCACTGCCTCGAGGGTGTCGCCCGAGGCCAGAATGGGCCCAGGCCGTGTTGCCACCACCCCCGCCGGGTGGCGCGAGCCGCCATGCAACGCGAAGGCCGCGGACGGCGCTCCGCCAGGTATGCCGAGGCCTTCCTCCAGCATGTGCCGGGCCCCGTGATACCCCTCTTCTCCTGGCTGGAACATGAAGACGACGCGGCCGGAGAGTTGTTCGCGACGTCCTGCAAGGAGACGGGCCGCACCTACTAGCATGGCCACGTGGGCGTCGTGCCCGCAAGCGTGCATGACGCCGTCGATCCGTGAGGCGTAGTCGAGGCCCGTCTCCTCCCGTACCGGCAGGGCGTCCATGTCGGCGCGCAACACAATGGACGGTCCGGGACGGGCGCCCTCGAGGATCGCCACCACCGAGGTGAGCCGCTCTCCCTTCCGGATCGAGAGACCCAGACCGTCGAGAGCCTGGAGAACGGCGGCCTGTGTATGGGGCAGGTGGAGGCCAAGCTCCGGCTGGCGGTGAATGGCGCGACGCAGGCGTACGACATCGGGCTGCAGTTCGTGGGCTTCCGTGAGGAGAGTCGAGATCATGGGCGAAGCCTAGTCCTCCTGGCCCGGCGTGGCAAGCTCGCATCTCCTCGCGCGCGAGTTGAGACCTGGATGCCGGACGTTCCGCCCGATCGTCAGTTCACGCTTTGCACACTGCCGAGCGGTGCCGGCCGGCCGTCGATGCCCGACCGCTAGTTCATCGTGACAAACTGCTGCCCGCGCGCCAGCTCATCGGCGGCCGCCCTGGCGACCGTCGTGCCCTCGAAGAATTTGGGATTTTGCGTACCCCAGAGGTGCACGGTGTTGGCGAAAACGAAGTCGCGGAAGTTGTCCGGCGTGATGCACCCTTCCTCGACCAGCTCGTACGCCTCCGGCAGCGGATGGCGCATGTCGATCACGTCGAAGTGGCCGATGTCCGAGCTGTAGATCGCGTTGAGCTTGGCGCCGAAGGGGTTGTGCTTGCTGAACGCCCACGTGGTGGCGCGATCGTCGGCCTCGCAACCGAAAAAGAACGGCTTGGCGTAGAGGTCGATCCAGTCCTGCTTCCTCGAGATCCGGCACGCGGAGAAATCGTCGAGATCCTCTACGCCGCCGGTCAGGCTTGCGTCGTGGTCCGGCCAGCCGTCGCGCTGACGGAGCGTCTCGGCCACGTCGGGGTCGCCGTACTTCTCGGCCAGGCTCATCAGCAGCGCGCGATCCAGCTTGCGCGGGTCCATGTTCTCGAGCGCCTGGCGATTGCGCCGCTCCCAGTGCTCCATCAGGTCGCCGAACAGCTGACAAGCCCAGCCCACCCCGCCCTCGAGGAACGCGAAGCGAAGCTCCGGGAACCGACGCGTTACGCCGCCCAGGAACATCGCCTTGGAGACCGCGTGGCCGGCGGCGGCGAAGTGGCCGATGTGGTTGTAGACGAAGTTCGACGGCGAGTTGCGCAGCCCCTGATTGCTCCCCGCGCTGTGGAAGGTCGGCGCGATGCCGAGCTCGCGGCACTTCGCCCAGACGGGGTCGTAGTTGTGGTCGCTGTCGATGGCCAGCACGTCGTACCAGACGGCGAGACGGCTGCCGTCGGAGTCGTTCTGCGGGGTCGACGGCACCGGCCGCGACATGCCGCTGCCGAACATGCCCACCTTCGAGCCAAGCTGCTTGGTGACGAACTCGAGTTCCTCGATGGCCTCTGCGGGCGTATGCATGGGGATGATGGCGGCCGGCGTCATCCGGTCGCTCAGGTTGCGGAAGTAGTCCGCGGTGACGATGTTGTGCGCGCGGACGACGGCGCGCCGGGTGGCGTCGTCGCTGATCCGCGGCACCCGTAGGCCCGCCGTCGGGTAGATGATCGCGAAGTCGCAGCCGAATTCGTCGAGGCGCTCGTAGAGCAGCCGCGGCATCATCGCCGTCGCGCGATCGAGCGTGTTGCCGGCCTGGCGCGTCCAGAAGCCCGGCTGGGCGAGGCGCCGACGGCGTCGCTCGCCGAGCGACATGCTGAGCGCGTCCTGCGTGGTCTTCATCGCGGCGTTGAATCCATCGGCGGCCTGGTCGCCCCCGACCTTTCTCATGCGCTCGCTGAAGACGGGGTCGAACTCCACCCAGTGGCCGTCACCGTCGATGACGGGATGGCCGAGGCGAGACCGGATCTGCGTCGCTGTCAGGTGCCCGTTTGCGCTCATGTCCACTCTCCCAGGGCTGATCGGGTGAGCCACTCGTACATGGGTTTGTGCGCCACTGTAGTCCACCGTCGACCCGGAGCCAAGCCGATTGTCCGGACACTCGGGTGCTGCTCTCGATCACATGGTCGGGCCGCGCCGCGGTATCTCTGAGGCTTCGGAATCATCCGATGTTCGCGTGACGGGGCCTGGGCAACGACTCCGCTCACGCGGCCCCGCACGCTCGGGATCGCCGCGGGGAAATCCGAAACCACCTCCCCGTCCCGCCGCGGCCGTCCCCCGATCCAGAGCGCCCCGCGACCGCGATCTGGACGCCGAGTCGATCCAGCGCTACCGTGTGGGTCGGCGGTCAGCGGCCTCGTCGCGATGCGGCGACCAGGCAACCACCCAACCATGGAGGCCAGCTCTGAGCGCGGGAAAGATCCATTCCATCGAGGCGATCGCCGTCGACATCCCGCTGAGCCGGAACTTCGGCGGCAGCACCTATTCCGTCCTCAAGCGCTCCACGGTGGTGACGCGGCTCCGCACCACGGACGGCCTGGTCGGCCAGGTCTACAACGGCGACAACCGCGTCCACGGACCCGAGATCGCCCACCTCGTGCGTGACGTGCTGGCGCCGCAAGTCGCCGGGCTCGCGATCATGGAGGGCGAGCGCATCTGGGAGCGCTGCTTCGCCCTCACCCATACCGCGGGGATGAGCCGCCCGCTCCTGATGGAAGCCGTTGCCTGCGTCGACTGCGCCGTGTGGGACGCGGTGGGCAAGGCGCTGGGCCAGCCCGTACGCGCGCTGCTCGGCGGCTACCGCGAACGGCTGCCTATCATCTCGATCGGCGGATACTACATGGAGGGCAAGACGCTCGCCGACATCGGACGCGAGATGGAAGCCTATCGCGCGGCCGGCATGGCCGGCTGCAAATTCAAGATCGGCGGGCTCGCTCCCGAGGCCGACCTCGAGCGCGTGACCGCGGCCCGCAAGGCCGCGGGGCCGGACTTCGTGCTGATGGTCGACGCCAATCGAGGCTGGTCCGCCGAGGAGGCAATCCGCTTCGCCCGCCTCGCCGAGCCGCTCGATCTGCGCTGGTTCGAGGAACCCTGCCACTGGCACGACGACGCCGCCATGATGGCCCGGGTCCGCCGCGCCACGCGGATTCCCGTCACCGCGGGCCAGTCCGAGATCACCAGCCACGGCGTGCGCCGGCTCCTCGACGCTGCCGCCGTGGACCTCGTCAACTTCGACGCCTC
>DATGCY010000079.1:0-10629 GCA_035311385.1 Candidatus Methylomirabilota bacterium | reverse complement strand
CCCTTGGCGGTGAGCACGTAGAGCCCGTAGGGAATCATGCGCAACGCCGTCTTCTTCGCATTGGCGTCCATGCCTGGTCTCCTTTAGTCCGGTAGCTTGCGGAGCTGCTCGAACTTCCCCTAGACTGCTCGCACGCATCAGCGCATCCGCGCGCGAGACGCCTCGTCCGCGCACGCCATCGCACTATAGCGCCACCCGGTAGCGTTGTGGAGGTCAACACGGGGGAGCACCCATGGGTCGTGCCGTGACGAGACATGCCGATGGCTAGACCGGCCCGCCGCCGTGTCTCGCCTCCACCACCGAAGGGGGGAGAGATGGCGATCGAATACCTGCTCGTGACGTTCCCGGAGCCGCGCGCGGTGCTCGCCGACGGCAACGGCGTTGGCTTCACCAATCACACCCTCATGCTGCCCACCGACGAGTACCTGATCTCCCTGGCGGGGACGGGTTATCAGCCGCCCAACCAGGACATCGCGCTGTCCGGCACCTCGCTCGTGAAGCCCATGGTCATCTCCTTCACCTCCACCGGCACGGGCGTCAACGCGACCCCGCCGTCCGCGTCGCCCGGCGGACCGTCCGCGCGACGCAGCGAAGGAAAGAAGAAGAAGAATGCGTAGAAGCGCCGCGTGGCTGGTCGCGTGCCTGCTCCTCGCGGGGTGCGCTAGCACCCACTTCGAGAACTTCCCTCTCAGCGGCGGCACGGAGAATCCGGAGCGCCGTGCCGTCGATGTCTCCCACGACGAGCGGCCGCTCATCCTCGTGGCCATCTCCGGCGGCGGCTCCCGCGCGGCTGCTCTGGGGTGGGTGATCCTGCGCGAGGTTGCCAAGTTCCGCTACGGCACGGACGGCCAGACGCGGAGCCTCGTCGACGACATCGGGGTGGTCTCCTCCGTCTCGGGGGGCAGCGTGATCGCCGCCCACTTCGCCCTCTACGGTCCGGACGGCCTGGAGCGCTTCGCCCCCGATTTCCTCGTGCCCGACAACATGCGCACCATCGGCATCGACGCCGTCGACCCCGTGACCTGGTCTCGCCTGGCGATCACGGGCGCCTCGCGCATCGACGTCGTGGAAGCGCTCTTCGACAACCAGCTCTTCAAGGGCAAGACATTCCTCGAGCTGAACCAGCCCGGCAAGCCCTATCTCATCCTGAACGCCACGGACATGGCCACGGGTGAGGTGTTCGCCTTCACCCCGAAGCGCTTCGACGACATCTGCTCCGATCTCGACAAGGAACTGATCTCCTCGGGAGTGGCCGCTTCGTCCGCGGTGCCGATCGTGCTCTCGCCGGTGGCCTTTCAGAACTTCTCGGCGAGCCACTGCCCGGGGCGGCCCATTCCACAGTGGATCACCACGCGGTTGAACGGGCGCTTCGCCCCCTATCTCAACCTCGAGACCTTCAAGCTCGCCCGCTACGCCAACGATCTCCGGCAGGGCCCCAACAGCCTGCGGAAGATCGACTACCTCTACTTCGTCGACGGCGGCCTCGCGGACAACCTCGCCATTCACGGCCTGCTCGAGACCATCTCCTCGCCCTATGCCGCTCCCATCATCGCTGCCCGCGACTCGGGCCTTCCCGCAGGCGCCACCGTGCTCGACGCGCTCAACATGGGGAAGATCAAGAAGATCGTGGTGCTCGTCATCAACGCCCGCGCCGATGCCGCCAACACCCTTTCCCAGAGCGCGTCACGGCCCGGCATCGTGGACATGGTGAACAGCGTGACGTCCATTCCGCTGTCCGCCACCACGGCCAGCGTCGCCTCGCAGCTGGAGGTGCTCCTCGCCCAGCTCAACGCGGCCGCGGGCGGGGGTGGCCCCGGCAACCCGCAGTTCACGGGGCTCAAGGTCTACGCGGTCAAGGTCGACTTCGACCAGCTCCGCGACGGCGATCCGCACCACCGGGAGCTACGCGCCAAGGCCAACAACATTCCCACCCTGTGGTCGATCACTCAGGAAAATCGCGAGGTCCTCGAGGAAACGGGGATCGTCCTCCTCCATCAGCACCCGTGCTTTCAGCGCCTCCTCCTCGACATGAACATCGCCGCGAGCTTCATCGATCCGAGCTTCGCGAAGATGGGGTGCCGCCAGAGCTCCGACTAGGACAGCCCTCGTCGGATCAATCACGAGTGCCGCACGTGCAATCGGGGCGGGTGGCGGCGGGGGTGGGGGAGCGCTCTGGCGGAGTGGGACCCCCTCGTCCTGTGCGCCGCCCTGCGGGCGGCGATTCAGGCGAGTGGGTGACGCAGCTGGAGCGCTCCCCCGCCCCCGACGACGGGCCCCGCCCCGCTGCGCGTTCTGACTGTTCGTGAGCAATACGGCTAGCGGCGGCACACCTCGAGCACGGGGTCAGCGCGGCGCACGGCGGCGAGAACCACCGCGTGGACCGCGGGCTCGCCGAGCAGGAGGGCGGCTGTTTGGCGCGCGGGCGTGGGATCTGCGACCACGTCCATCTTGTTGATCAGCACCGCGAAGCGCGCGCCGGGGGGCACGCCCTTGCGTCCTCCCTCGGGGTGGGTGAGGACACGCGCCACCAACTCCGGAGTCACGGGAGAATCCGGCGCGGCGCCGCTCAGCGCGCTCACGCGCTCCGGCCGGTGGACGTGCTCCCCGGCGAGAGGCTGGCCGAGGACGTCGGCGCCCACCACGGCGATCACCAGCGTTGTCGCCTCGGGGATGACGGGCTCATGATCGGCGGGGGCCTTGAAAGGACGCGTGCGCGAGCCGTCCGCCTCGTCGAGAACGCAGGCCTCGGGACACCATGCGCGCAGCTCGCGGAAGCGCTCGAGGCTGAGCCCGGCCGCGCGCGCGGTGGCGGGATTCGTGGGCCCGGTGACGAGCACGTGTCGATGCGCGCCGAGCAGGGCCCGCAGGCGTTCCGGCTGCGCGTCGGCATCGAGCAGATGCGCGGGAGCGTGCCGGATCTGGGCCGCGAAGATGTGAGTGGTCGTGGTCGTGAGGACGAGCGCGCCCGTCTCCGTCATCTCGTGGGCGAGCAGGAACATGGCCGAGGTCTTCCCGCCCCCGCCCACCAGCGCCACCACCTCGTCGCGCCTGAGGTCGAGGGCGGCGGCCAGCTTCACCGCATCGACTCGGGAGCCACCGGCCGCTGCGTCTTCGAGGCCTCGTAGATGGCGAACGGCACCTGGAGAACCTTCCGCGCGGTGTGCACGTCCTGAGCGGGCTGCCGCCCTTCGCCGTCGAAGCCCGTGCACCAATCCATGGGTACCTGGAAGCTCGTGGTCTCCGCGCCCTTGATGAGTACCACGGGGGGCAGGTCGAGCAGCTCACCCGTGCAGCGCGTGACCCAGAGGATGCCGCGCGTGCCGTGGATCTCGAAGAACTCATCGGCCTTGTAGTAGCGGCTGCGGATCGGCATGTCCGGCGCGTAGGTGTAGTCGATGATGCCCAGGCAGTTCCGGTCCTTGAAGCGGAAGTGGGCCACGCTCGGCGTCTCCTGAAGGAAGTCTTCCCCGCGCCCCACGATGGCGGAGATCTCCCCGAAGTCGCCGATCCAGTACATGGCGGTGGCGTACTTGTGCACGCCGTCGTCGTACAAGGCGCCGCCGGGATTCCGGCCGGGATCGCGCCGCCACACCAGGGCCTCGGGATCGAGCTCGAGGGCAGCGCCCACGATGGTCCGCGCGCGTGTGGTGTGGATGCGCACGAGGGACGGCTCGCCGATGGCCCCCGCATCCAGGAGCTCCTTGGCCTTCACGATGGGCGGGTAGTAGAGGAAGTTCTCCGTCACCCGGAAGGTCGTCCGCGCCTTCGCCACCGCCGCCACGACGCGGTCCGCCTCGGCCATGCTGATGGCGAGGGGTTTTTGACAGGAGACGTGCTTACCCGCGGCGAGGGCGGCGACGATCTGGTCGGCGTGGAGATAGGTCGGGGTCAAGAGCTCGATGGCATCGACGTCGGGATCGTCGAGGAGCTGGGCGTACTCTCGGTAGATGCGCGGACTCAGCCCCCACTGCCGCGCCCGAAGCGCCGCGCGCGTCTCGTCCAGATCGCAGAGGGCGACTACCTCGCAGCGCGGATGCGCGAGATAGCCGGGTGCGTTGAGCTGGCAGACGTTGCCGCAGCCCACGATGGCAAGGCGGACGCGATCCATGGGCGCGCTAGCGCTTCACCCTCGCCCAGGCCGCCGCGCCCCACGGGCGACTCGGATCCTGGATGCCCAGGAAGAAGGCGGCAACGAGGAGAGCCTCGCGCGCGACCGCGAGGCAGTCCTTGGCCGTGGCGACGCAGCGAGGCCTTTCCGATGGCGTGGGATCGGCCATGCGGCTCCCGCTATCCCGAGCGGCGCAGGCGCTCGGCGGCGAGCTCCTCGCGGAGAGCCTGGGCGAGGCGCTCGTACTGCTCGGGCGTGTTGTAGATCTGGGCAGAGATGCGAAGCACGCGCTGCGCCGGCCACCGCATGATGGGCACCTCGATCTTCCAGTCGTTGAAGAGGCGCTCCTGGAGCGGGTCGCGAGGACGCCAGCCCGTCTGCACGGTCGGGCTCGCGGGAAGGATCACGCTGGCCAGAGAGCCGATCATTTCCTCCGGACAACCGGGGGGCGTCCCCGCCGCGGCGCAGAGCAGCTCGCGCGCGGCCAGAGCGAGGGCGCGGTTGCGCGCCATGAGAGCGGGCCAGCCGCCGGAGACTAGCTTGCCCATGTAGTCGATGGCTTTGGGCACGGAGAGCCATGCCGTGGGATCCTGCGTTCCCGTCCAGTCGAACTCGAGTCGGAACCGTGTGCGGCCGGGATGCTCGCCGGTCGCCCCATGGCTGATGGTGAGCGGGTGGATGTCGGCCTGGCGATCGCGTCGCACCCAGAGGAAGGCCGAGCCCTTGGGCGCGCAGATCCACTTGTGACAGTTGGCGCTGTAATACGTGGCGCCGAGCCTGCGCAGATCGACGGGCACCATGCCGGGAGCATGCGCACCGTCGATGAGCGTCTCCACCCCGCGCTGGCTCAGCTCGGCGATGAGACGCTCCACGGGCAGGATGAGACCGGTGGGGCTGGTGATGTGATCGAGCAGGGCCAGGCGCGTGCGGGGCGTCACCCTCGCCATTACGGACTCGACGATCACGTCCGGCGACGAGACGGGGAACGGGATGGGCACGATCTCCACCCGGGCGCCCGTGCGCCGCGCCACAAAGTCGAGGGTGTTGCGGCAGGCGCCGTAGACGTGGTCCGTGGTGAGGAGCTCATCGCCCTCCTTGAAGGCGAGCGAGCGCAGCACGGCGTTGACGCCGCTCGTGGCGTTGCTGACGAAGGCGAGGTCGTCGGCGTCGCCGCCCACGAAGGCGGCGAGGGCCTCGCGGGCCTCGTCGAGGCGGCCGTCCAGCTCGCGGCCAAGGAAGCGCACGGGCTCCGCTTCCAGCTCCGCGCGGAGAGCGGCCTGGACGTCGAGCACCTCCCGGGGACAGGCGCCGTAGGAGCCGTGGTTCAGGAAGGCGATGTCGCGCTCCAGCGGCCAGAGCGCGGCGAATCCCTCGGAGCGAGCCACCAGGGTCAGGCCATGAACTTCGGCATCACGTCCCGGCCGAGCCAGGCGAGCTGCTCCACCATCGCCTCCTGCGGCATGCCCATACTGTTGCTCAGGTGCACGTACTCGAGGCCGGGGAACTTCTCCTGGAGAGAGTGGAGCAGGGCGATGAGCTCCTCGGGCGTGCCCGCGAACCACGCGCCCACCTTCATGTAGTCCTCCACGGTGGGCACGCCCGCCGCGCCCCAGCCCCCGCGCTTGGTCGAGGCCTCGAGCTGCGCGGGGGTGATACCGGGCACGAAGCCCAGTGGGCCGAACATCTTCACGTGCTCCTCGTACCACGGAGTGATTTCGCGGACGGCGCGCGCGCGGGAATCCGCCAGATGATAGAAGATGCCGAGGCTCAGCCCCTCCCCGAGCTTGTAGTTGAGCCCCGCGCGCTCGGAGGCTTCCTGGAAGGCGTAGATCGACTTCTCGGCCATGGTGGCGGCGCCGCCGCCGATCAGGCCCTTGATCCGATGCTTCATCATGAAGTCGAGGCCGCGGGCGCTCGCGCTCACTACGGGCTGCCAGCATTCCACGGGCTGATGCACGGGCCGCGGCACGAGGGTTATCTCGCGCAGCTCATAGCCGCGATAGGGCACGGCGGGCGGCAATGTGTAGTGTTTGCCCTGGTGCGAGAAGGACTCCTGCGCAAAGGCTTTCATCACGATGTCGACCTGCTCCTCGAAGAGCTCCCGATTGGCTTCCGCGTCCAACATGGGCGCCCCGAAGGTCTCCACCTCACGGGTGTGATAGCCGCGACCCACTCCGAACACGATGCGACCCTTGGTCAGGATGTCGACGGTGGCGAAGTCCTCCGCCATGCGCAGCGGGTGCCACATGGGGGCGATGTTGAAGCCGCAGCCGATGCGCAGGCCACGGGTGAGGTGGGCGAGGTGCAGTCCCAGCATCATGATGTTGGGGATGCACTCGTAGCCCTCATGCTGGAAGTGGTGCTCGGCCAGCCAGAGGGTGTTGAAGCCATGCTCGTCCATGACCTGGGCGATGGCTTCGCTCTTGGCGAACACGGTGGCGAGGTGCTCGTTGGAATAGCGGCGCTCGTTGGCGGGCGTGGCGAGCTGCCCCATGTCGCCCAGATCGACGTGGCCAGCATAGACGGTAGAAAACTTGGTGATCATCGGGAGATCCTTTCCTAGGGCCCCTCGCTCGCCGGAGAGGGCAGCGAGCGCGGGGGAAACTGGCGGGCCGGGAAGCGCGCGAGGGCGCTCTCGTCGAGATCGATGCCGAGCCCGGGCCGCGTGGGGACGGCGATGTAGCCGTTGCGCACCTCGAAGGCGGGCCGCGCGATCTCGCGCCCCCGCGGCTCGAAGTTCACGAAGTACTCCGTGATGAGGAAGTTAGGAATGGCCGCGGAGACCTGGAGGGTGGCGGCCAGCCCCACCGTGGTGCTGTTGTAGTTGTGGGGCGACACCGTGACCAGAGAGGGCTCGGCCATCTGCGCGATGGCGCGCAGCTCGAGGATGCCGCCGCAGTTGCACACGTCGGGATTGATGATGTCGGCGGCGCGGAGCTCGAACGCGCGGCGGAAATCCGTGCGCGTATAGAGCTCCTCCCCCGTCACAACGGGAATGGCGATCTGGCGTCGGCACTCGGCGAGCGCCTCCAGATTGGTGGAGGACACCGGCTCTTCGTACCAGAACGGGCGATACCGCTCCATGGCGCGGGCCACCCGCACCGCGTGCATGGGGGCGAGCCGCCGGTGGACCTCGATGAGGAGCTCGACCTCCGGGCCCACCGCCTCGCGCACCGCGGCCACGGTGGCCACCGCCTGCTCCTCCGCCTCCCGCGAGATGTGAGTGCGCCACGGCCCGGGGAAGGGATCGAACTTGAGCGCGGTGAAGCCGCGCCCCAGCGTCTCGCGTGCCCGCGCCGCGTAGTCCGCGGGCTTGCCGTGGCTGTACCAGCCGTTGGCGTACACGCGAATGCGCTCGCGGCAGGCCCCACCCAGGAGCTCGTGCACGGGCACACCATGGCGCTTGCCCGCGATGTCCCACAGGGCCTGCTCGAGACCGCTCACCGCGCTCCAGAAATCCATGGCTCCGCGCTTGGACGCGAAATCGTGATAGGCCATGTGCACGAAGTGGGTGATCTGCGACGCCTCCCGTCCCGCCAGATATCGGGAGAGCGCCTCCAGGTGGGCCATGATGCTCTGATCGCGGTCGGCCTGGGTGTAGCACTCGCCCCAACCGTGCGGCCCACCCTCCGTCTCCACCTTGACGAAGAGCAGGTTCTTGCCGCCGCCGAGATCGGCCAGGAAGGGCGTGACACCCTTGACACGCATGCCCGCAAATCTACCAGAATCCGGGGGGCATGATACGATTCGGCGCGTTTCCACTCCGCATGCGAAGAGGAGAGAGCGGTCATGAGTGAGGGCGCGCTCGCGGGCATCCGCATCCTGGACCTGACGCAGTTCGAGGCCGGCACCTCGTGTACGCAGCTCCTGGGCTGGCTCGGGGCCGACATCATCAAGGTCGAGCCCATCGGTGGCGAGCAGTCCCGCCGCAATCGGCCGGAGGTGCCCGGCCTCGACGCGATGTTCTTCCTCCTCTTCAACGCGAACAAGCGCAGCGTGACCATCGATCTCAAGCAGCCAGACGGCCGCACGTTGTTCTTGAAGATGGCGGAGCATGCGGACGTGGTCGTCGAGAACTTCGCCCCGGGCCTGATGGAGCGCCTGGGCCTCGGCTGGGACGCCCTTCGCTCGGCGAATCCTCGGATCATCATGGCCCGGCTCAAAGGCTTCGGCCTCTCGGGGCCGTATCACGAGTACAAGAGCTTCGACATGGTCGCGCAGGCCACCGGCGGCGTGATGAGCGTCACCGGCTTTTCCGATCGCGAGCCCGTGCTCTGCGGAGCCAACATCGGCGACAGCGGCGCCGGCGTGCACATGGCGGCAGGGATCATGGCCGCCTACATCGAGCGCCAGCGCACGGGCCAGGGCCAGGTGGTCGAGGTGTCGATGCAGGAATCCGTGGCCAATCTGATCCGCCAGCGCTACGTCGCCCACTACCGCGACGGCAAGCCCACCGCGCGGCGCGGCAACAACGCGCCGCCCGGCGCCGTCCCCGACGGCCTCTACGCCTGCGCGCCGGGCGGACCCAACGACTACGTCTACATCTACGTGCAGCCGATGAACCAGGACATGTGGTGCGACTTCGCGCGGGCCATCGGGCGCGAGGATCTGATCGCCGATCCGCGCTGCGTGGATGCCCCCACGCGTTGGAAGCACGTGGATGAGCTGAACGCCATCGCGCGAGCATGGACGGGCGCGCGCTCCAAGCAGGACGTGATGACCACGCTGGGCAAGGCCGGCGTGCCGTGCGGCGCCGTGCTGGACACGGGCGAGGTGCTGGACGACCAGCATCTGAACGCGCGCGACGCCATCGTCACCATAGACCATCCCACGCGCGGGCGATTCCGCGTCCCTGCGTGCCCCGTCCGCCTCTCGACCTCGAAGCCGGTGACCACGCCGCCGCCTCTCGCCGGCCAGCACACGGAGGAGGTGCTGGCCGAAGTGCTCGGCTTGTCACCCACGAGCATCGCCGACCTCAAGGCACGGAAGATTGTGTAGCCTTCGCCCTCGCCCCGGAGGGGGAGAGGGCAGGGTGAGGGGGCGTAGTCAGAGAGTTTTCTCGTGCCGTTGATCGGGCGCTGCCCGCGGTCAATCGCCACAGCGTTGGCGATGGTCCTGGTGGTTTTGGGCTCGACGGCGCGAGGGGCTATTGCCATCGCGAGCGCCCAGACGGTGGCCCGGCCGGTTCGGGTCGGCCTCCTGAGCCCCGTGGGATCTACGGAGTACGCGGCCGCGGCCGACGCATTCCGACAAGGACTGCGTGATCGCGGGTACGTCGAGGGCAAGAACCTCACCATCGAGTACCGGTGGGCCGCCGGCAAGCCAGAACGTCTTCCAGCTTTCGCCGTGGAGCTGGTGCGGCTTGGCGTCGACGTCATCGTCGCGCATGGCCTGGCCGCGACCCTGGCGGCCAAGCAGGCGACCACGACGACCCCGATCGTCATCGTGGCTACCTTTGATCCCATTCGCGCCGGCCTCGTCCCGAGTCTGGCGCGTCCTGCCGGCAATGTCACCGGCTTGGCCTATCCAGAGTCGCTCGACGAGCTCAGCGGCAAGTGGATCGAGCTGCTCATCGAGCTCGTTCCGAAGCTCTCGCGGTTGGCCGTCCTCACGAACGCCGACAACCCGTCCCACGGAAAGAGGCTGAAGGACATAGAGGCGGCCGGTCGGAGGTTGCGCCTGGACATCTCCAGCGTAGAGATGCGACAGCTCGACCTCGAAAAGGCGTTGACATCACTCGGTCAGCAGAAAGCCAGCGCCCTCATCCTGGTGGCGGATCCACTGTTCACGAACCAGAGACAGCGTCTCGCCGCGTTCGCGATCGGGAAGCGCTGGCCTTCTGTGTACGCCTACAGGGAACTTCCCGAGGCCGGAGGCTTGCTGAGCTATGGACCGAGCCTCGCAGCTTACTTCCGGCACGCGGGCCTGTACGTCGACAAGATTCTCAAGGGTGCTAGGCCTGCCGACCTTCCGATCGAGCAACCTACGACGTTCGAACTGGTGATCAACGTAAGAACGGCTCATGCCATCGGCCTCACGATTCCGCCATCGCTGCTGCGCCGCGCGGACCAGGTCCTCGAATGATGCGAGCCGACACGACCATTCTCTTCCTCGCAGAGGGAGAAGGGGTCTAGTCGTACGCCGGGGCGCAGCGGAGCCCCGCGCTCTGCGGCTTATCGTGGTTGATCCAGAGCTTGGCCTTCTGTCGTCCTTCCTTTCACCTTTGATCGTCCCCGCTTCTCTCCCCTCACCCTGCCCTCTCCCCCGAGGGGAGAGGGAGGACGGCGTAGTGTATGATCCGGATGGTGAGCTTCCGGACCGCGACGTCGGCTCGCGTGGCCGCCGTTTCTCCCGCCCGAACCAAGCTGATGGCCACGCTTTTCGTGGCCCAGGTGTGCGGAAGCACCGGTCAGTCGATCGTGCTCGCGGTGGGCAGCATCCTCGCCGCGAGCATCACGGGAACCAACACGTGGTCGGGCCTGCCTGTGGCCGTGGGCGCACTCGGCACGGCGCTGGCGAGC
>DATGCY010000078.1:0-7166 GCA_035311385.1 Candidatus Methylomirabilota bacterium | reverse complement strand
GCGTGATCTCCTCGATGGGCGTCTTGGTCAGGTCCACGAGGGAGACATTGTCGCGGTTGAAGGTGGCGTAGTAGTCGGTGTCGACGCAGAGCCGCTTGGTGCCGAGGGGATAGGTCTTGGGCACCAGGGTCTCCGCCACGTTGGGATCGCGTACGATGGAGCGGATCTTGGCGCGGAAGAACTCGGCCGCGGTGTCGTTGGCGGCCTTGCTGATCAGGACATCGTTGAAGGTGGAGCTGAACCCGAGGCCCCCGCGCTTCCAGCGCGCCTCGTACTCCCGCGTGCGCTCCTCGTCGGACACCTCGAGGGCGGAGGCGTCGTTGCGCTCCACCACGAAGCCCACGCGCGACTCGCGCGCCTGGCGGCGAAACTCCGCGTAGTTCGCCTTCACCGCCCGCTCGTACCCCGGATCGAGGGGCGCGTTGTGGGCGGGTACGCTGAAGTTCGGCGTGCGCTGGAACACGAAGAGGCGCGCGGCCTGCGCCGCGATGATGGGAATGGACTGGATGGCGGAGGAGCCGGTGCCGATCACGGCCACGCGCTGGCCGGTAAAGTCCACACCCTCGTGCGGCCAGTGGCCCGTGTGGTACCAGTTGCCCTTGAAGCTCTCCAGGCCCTTGAACGTCGGTTGCTGCGTGGTGGACAGACAGCCCGTGGCCATGATGCAGAAGCGAGCAGAGATCTCGTGGCCACGATCGGTGCGAACTGTCCAGCGGTTCGTCGCCTCGTCGAAGACGGCGGAGTTGACGCGCGTCTCCAGCGTGATGTCCCGGCGCAGATCGAAGCGATCCGCCACGTGGTTGATGTACTTCAAGATCTCCGGCTGTGAGGAGTAGCGCTCGGTCCAGCGCCACTCCTGCTGAAGCTCGTCCGAGAACGAGTAGGAGTAGTCCATGCTCTCCACGTCGCAGCGAGCGCCGGGGTAGCGGTTCCAGTACCATGTGCCGCCCACGCCCTTGCCCGCCTCGAAAATCCGCGCGGTGAAGCCGAGACCGCGCAGGCGATGGAGCATGTAGAGGCCGGCGAATCCCGCGCCCACGACAACCGCGTCCAGGGTCAGCTTCTGTCCGTGCACGTTCGTCATGGGCTCCTCAAAAGGATTCGAGCTTGACCGGGCGATTTCCGTCGGCTCGTGCCGGCACTTGGAATTCAGGCATGTGACACTTCATGTGCATCGCCATGGCCGGAGTATGCCATAGCCACACGGAGGGCTTCGTTGGGCTCGGGTTGCGACCGGAAGCGCGATGGTATCGTTTGACCTGCTTGCGGTATAGAATCTGGCCCTCACGCTGGGATCCAAGGGGGGATCGATGCGCCTCAGCGGAAAGATCGGAATCGTGACGGCGGCGGCCTCGGGGATGGGACGCGCCGGGGCCCTCAGGTTCGCGAAGGAAGGCGCGCAGGTCGCGGTAGTGGACGTGGACGCGGCCGGCGTGCAGCGGGTGGTGAACGAGATCGCCGCGTCGGGCGGCACCGCCCACGGGATCGTGGCGGACCTGACCAAGGACGAGGACGCTCGCCGCATCGTATGGGACACGGTGGGGCGCTTCAAGGGCTTGGACTTCGTGTGGAACCACGTGGGGCATCCGGGGCCCGCCGCCGTCGAGGGCATCGACATGGCGGCTTTCGACCTCGCCATCGATTTGAATCTCCGCACCGTGCTCCTCACCACGGAGGCGGCCATCCCCGAGATCCGTCGGCGCGGCGGCGGCAGCCTCCTCTTCACCGCCTCGACGTCGGGACTCCAGGGCTCCTCGTACAGCCCCGTGTACTCCATGTGCAAGTTCGGCGTGGTGGGCTTCGTGAAGAGCCTCGCCGTGCGCCTCGCCAAGGAGAAGATTCGCGTCAACGCGGTCTGCCCGGGGCCCATCGACACGCCGATGCTGCGGGTGTTCGTGGCGCGGCCCGATCAGAAATCGACGGCGGGCATGGACCCGGAGGAGCTGGTGCAGAAGCGCGCGGCGGGTGCGGTGCCGCTGGGCCGCACCGGCAAGCCCGAGGAGATCGCCAATGCCGCGCTCTTCCTCATTTCCGACGAGGCGTCGTTCGTGACCGGCGTGGCGCTGCCCGTGGACGGCGGGGTGACGGCGGCGTGAACGGAAAGGAACGAACGCTGCGCGGCAAGGTCGCCATTGCGGGGATCGGCGAGACCACGTACTACAAGCACGGCAAGTCTCCGGACTCCGAGTTCGCGCTGGCGCTCCAGGCCATCCTGCGTGCTTGCGCCGACGCTGGCATCGAGCCACGCCAGATCGATGGTTTTGCCTCCTACAGCAACGACCGCAACGATCCCTCGCGCATCGCGGCCGCCCTTGGTCTCCCCGCCCTCCGCTTCTCCAACATGCAGTGGGGCGGCGGCGGAGGTGGGGGCTCGGCGGCGGTGGGCAACGCCGCGGCCGCGGTGGCGGGCGGCATCGCGGACTGCGTGGTAGTCTTCCGCTCGCTCGCCCAGGGGCAGTTCCAGCGCTTTGGCGCGGCGCCGCCCGGCTCCGCGGTGTCGGGGGAGGCCGCGCTGACCTTCCCCTATGGCCTCATCTCGCCGGCCCAGCGCTTCGCCATGCGAGTGATGCGCTTCATGCATGATCACGGCATCGACGAGGGGGCGCAGCGGGCCATCGCGCTGGCGTCGTACCACCACGCGCAGGCCAATCCGCGCGCGGTGATGCACGGCCGGCCGCTCACGCTGGAGACCTACGACACCTCGCGCTGGATCGTCGAGCCCTTCCGCCTCTACGACTGCTGCATGGAGAACGACGGCGCCGCCGCCGTCATCGTGGTCTCGGCGGAGCGGGCGCGCGACCTGCGGCCGCGCCCCGCGTACCTCCTCGGCGTAGCCCAGGGCTCCGAACACAGGAATGCCGCGCGCGGCCACAATGCGCCCCTCTACGCCACATCGAGCTTCACCACGGTGGCGCCGCAGCTCTACGACATGGCGGGGGTGGAGGCCAAGGACGTGCGGGTGGTGCAGAGCTACGAGAACTTCACGGGGGGCGTGCTCATGAGCCTGGTCGAGCACGGCTTCTTCACCGCCGAGGAGGCCAACGACTTCCTCCAAGTGGAGAACCTGCTCGCGCCGAAGGGACGGCTGCCGCTCAACACGAGCGGCGGCAATCTCGCCGAGTGCTACATGCACGGGCTCGAGCTGGTGATCGAGGCGGTGCGGCAGATCCGCGGCGAGTCGACCAGCCAGGTGCCCGATGCGGACGTGTCCATGGTGATTTCGGGGCCGATGGTGACGCCAGTGTCGAGCTTGATTCTTGGAGGGGATCGGTCGTGAAGAGCTGGTCTGTGCTTTGCACACCCCCTCACCCTGCCCCTCTCCCCCTCCGGGAGCGACGGGATCACGTGGCGCTATGACCACCGGTCAGTACTACTTGCCGGCTGGGATGCCCGCGCCCGTGCCGGAGGCCGACGGCCTCGACAAGCCGTACTGGGAGGGGACGCGTCGCGGTGAGCTGATGGTCCAGCGCTGCCGGAGCTGCCACACGTGGCAGTGGGGGCCGGAATGGATCTGCCACGCCTGCCTGTCCTTCGACATGGGCTGGGAGCGCATCGAGGGGCGGGGCATCATCTACAGCTGGGAGCGTGCGTGGCATCCCGTGCACCCCGCCCTCAAGGATCACGGCCCCTACATCGTGGTGCTCGTCGAGCTGCCCCGCGCCGGCAACATCCGCATGCTCGGCAATCTGCTCGGCGATCCTCGGCAGCTCGTCAAGATCGGCGCATCGGTGGAAGCCGTGTTCGAGCCGCATGACCTCGCCAAGGTCCCCTTCACCCTCGTGCACTGGAAGCTGTCCGAAAGGAGCGCGGCATGAGCCAGGTCGAAATCAACGAGCCCAACCTCTGGCGCCTCGAGTCCCCGGGCCACATCGGCTGGCCCCGCACCGCGCGTCCGGGTGATCCGAACAAGTACTTCATGGTGTCCGCGGATTGCCACGCCAACGAGCCATCCAACCTGTGGACGGAGCGGATGGATGCGAAGTATCGTGATCGTCTCCCGCGGGTCACCACTGACAAGGACGGCGTGCAGTGGCGCGTCTCCGAAGGGCACCGGCCCGATCGTATCCGCTTCAACAATCTCGAGGGCGAGGATCAGCTCCGCCAACAAGCGGGCGCCGATCCGAAGCAGCGCCTCCTCGACCAGGACCGCGACGGCATCGACGCGGAGATCATCTTCCCGAACAAGGGGCTCTCCATGTGGGCCACGCCCGACGCGATCTTCGCGCAGGCGCAGTGCCGCGTGTTCAACGAGTGGGTGTGGGAGCAGTTCGGCCCCTACAACGATCGGCTCTCGCCCGTGGCTGCCATCGCCACCGCGGACCTGGAGGGCTCCATCAAGGAAGTGCAGCGCGTAGCCAAGGTCGGCTTCCGCGCGCTGACGCTGCCGTGCAAGCCCGTGTGGGGTGCCCACGACATCGACCATCCGAACTACAACCTGCCGGTCTTCGATCCACTGTGGGCGGTGATCCAGGAGACGGGGCTGCCCATCACCTTCCATATCTCGACGGGGCGCGACCCGCGAGCCTCGCGCGGCAACGGCGGCGCCGTCATCAACTACGTCTCGCACTCGCTCTCGCCCACCGTGGAGCCCGTGGCCAACCTCTGCGCCTCCGGTGTGTTCGAGCGCTTCCCGAAGCTCAGGTTCGCTACCATCGAGGCCGGCATCGGCTGGCTGCCGTGGGTCCTGGACGCCATGGACGAGGCGTACCGCAAGCACCACTTCTGGGTGCGCCCGAAGCTCAAGCACATGCCGAGCGAGTACTACCGCAGGCACGGCTTTGCCTCGTTCCAGGAGGACGCGCCGGGGTTGGCGCTGGCCGAGCGCTATGAGCTCGTGGACAATTTCCTCTGGGGCAACGACTATCCGCACCACGAGGGCACGTGGCCGCACTCGGCGGAGGCGATCGAGCGCACCATGGGCGGGCTCCGCGACGACGCCCGCGCCAAGCTCCTCGGGCTGAACGCCGCGCGCCTCTTCAACTTCGAGGTGCCCGAGCGCTACCGCCGTCCGGCGGCCTGAGCCCGCCGTGATGATGCCGCGGCCGACCACGCTCGAGATCGATCTGGGGGCGGCGGGGGCGAACGTGCGCGCGGTGCGCCGGCTCGTGGGGCCGGCGCGGAAGATCTTCGCCGTGGTCAAGGCCGACGGCTATGGCCACGGCGCCGCGGAGATGGGCGCGGCCTTCGTGGAAAACGGCGCGGATGCGTTGGGCGTTGCCGATCTCGGCGAGGGCCTGCGTCTCCGACGGCGGGGGATCACGGCGCCGATCCTCGTCTATCCGAATTCGTTGCCCGACGCGGCGCCCGTCACCATGGCCCACGGTCTCACGCCGACTCTTGTGGATCTCGACGGCGCGCGGGCGTACTCGGAGGCCGCCACCACACCCTGTGACGTGTTCGTGAAAGTGGATGTGGGCCTCGAGCGGCTCGGCGTTCCCGCGGAGCAGGCCGTGAAGGTGATCGCCGCCATGATGGAGCTGCCGCGCCTCCGCCTGGCTGGCCTCTGTGCCCATCCCCACGATGCCGAGGGGCGCGATCCCGCCTACGCGGAGTGGCAGCTTGGCCGCTTCACGACGGTGGTGGATGAGCTGGAAGCGCGTGGGATCCCCGTGCCCGTGCGCCTCTTCGCCGCGTCGCCGTTTCTCCTGAAGTTCCCCCAGACCTATCTGAACGCCGTGGATCCTGGTCGTATGCTCTACGGGATCACGTTCCCCGGCGAGGCATCGCCGGTGCCGCTGGCGCCGACGTTTCGTGCGCTCACGTCACGGATCATCACGGTGAAGGAGCTGGTCCCGCGGGAACGCTTCGCGGACAAGGCGCCGTTTCCAGTGACAGCGCCCATGCGGCTTGGCGTCATCCCCATGGGCTCGGCCGCGGGCTCAACTGGCTCCATGCCGGCCGCGTGCTCGTCCGCGGCCGCTCCGTGCCCATCGTGTCTGCGCCGTCGCTCGAGCACACGCGGGTCGACCTCACCGCGGTGCCGGAAGCCTCGATCGGGGACGAGGTGGTCATCATCGGCCGCCAGGGTGAGAGCGAGATCACCATGGCCGAAGTGGCGAAGCGGCACGGCCTTGGCCTGCACCATGTGGCCACTACCGTGGGACCGCGCGTGACCCGCGTCTATTTCGTGGGCGGCGCTCCCGTGAAGGCGGTCACCCCCGCCGGCGAACCCTAACCCAGGAGGACGCCATGACGCGTAGAGACTTCATGGAGGATGCGGCTTCGGGCGCTGTTGCGGGGATCGCCTTCGTGGCGTGCGGGATGCAAGGAGCGGTGGGGGGCGGTGTGGCACAGGCGCAGACGCGGCGCCGCGAGGTGGTGGTGAGCGGCAAGCGCGTGAAAACAGTAGACGTGCACGCGCACTGTGCCGTGCCGGAGGCCATGGCGCTCATGGGCCTCAAGGTGACCGGGCAGCCGAACCTCCCCAACGTGCTGGTGATGGCCACGAACGTAGCCGAGCGCCTGCGCGCCATGGACGAGCAGGGCATCGACGTGGAGGCGCTCAGCATCAATCCCTATTGGTACAAGGCGGATCGAGACGTGGCCGCGAAGCTCATCACCATCCAGAACGAGAAGCTGGCTGAAGCGTGCGCAGCCACTCCAGACCGCTTTGTCGCGTTTGCCTCGGTGGCCCTTCAGTTCCCCGACCTGGCGGCGGAGCAACTCGAGCAGGGCGCGATGAAGTACGGCCTGCGCGGCGCCGCCATCGGCGGCAGCGTCAACGGCGAGGAGTTGTCAGACCCGAAGTATCATCCCTTCTGGGCCAAGGCGGAGCAGATGGGCGTGCTCATCTTCATCCACCCGCAAGGGACAGCGGAGATGAACGCCACCACACGCTTCAAGGGCAACGGGATCCTCGACAACATCATCGGCAACCCTCTCGAGACGACCATTGCGCTCTCGCATCTGATCTTCGAGGGCACGCTCGACAAATTCCCCGGGCTCAAGATCTGCGCGGCGCACGCGGGCGGGTTCCTGCCGTCGTACGCGGGGCGCTCCGACCAGGGCTGCCTCACGTTCCCCGATCGCTGCACGCGCACGCTGGCCAAGAAGCCGACGGAGTATCTCAAGCAGCTCTACTACGACAACATCATCTTCACGCCCGAGGGCATGCGGCACCTGATCGCGGAGACGGGCGTCGGCCAGGTCGTGTTGGGCACGGACTT
>DATGCY010000077.1:0-3264 GCA_035311385.1 Candidatus Methylomirabilota bacterium | reverse complement strand
CCAGCAGGGCTGTCATCCGACGCACGTGGGCACGCCCGGCCGACAGGGCCAGATCACCACCCCGCCCCGACTGCATGACGATGCTGACCCCGAGCAGCATGGCGAAGATCGAGATGAACTTCCCGTCCGCGAGCTGGGACGTGGCGAGCCATACCCACCAGTTCAGACCCGCGAGGTCACCGTACGCCGTAGGGTTCCAGCGGGCCAGGCTGGGGAACGCGAAGAGCTGGATGTGGACGGCGAGCATCCCGAGCACGCCAACTCCCCGGAGCACGTCGAGCGACCTGATCCGCGGAGAGGCACTCGTGGCAAGCGACGCTTCGTCCACGCGAGTGCTCACTCCTTCGGGACACCCAGCTCGCTCAGTAAGGAGGCAACATGGCGGAGCCAGAGCGGCATGTCCATCGCGGCGAACAGGCGCTTTGCCGCGAGCAAATGCTCCTCAGCGCGGTCGTGGTCGCCCGCGCAGAGGTACAACCGGCCGATCCCCAAGTGGCCGCGTGCGAGCAGGGGCCTCATCTCGAGCTCTGCGGCTAGCGCGATGGCATCCAGATAGTGGTGCTCGGCCTTCTCGATGCTGACGCTGTCGCGCGCGGCGGTCTCGCCCAGGACGTGAAGCAGCGCGGCTGCATCCCCGCGCTGACCTCGCTCACCGGCGATGCTCAGCGCCCGCTGAGCCAGCGCCGCGGCCTCGGCGACGCGGTCGGCAAAGAGGCAGGCCTCGGCGAGCAAGGCGAGGACGGATGCCTCCTGCATGAGGAGCCGCTTGGACTCGACTTCCTCGGCCGCCGCTCGCACGAGGGCCACACCCTCCTCGATCCGCCCGGCCAGGAGATAGCAGCTGCCCAGCAAGCGCGTGGCCTGCGGACGCAGCAGCGTGATGTTCGCGTCACCGGCAACTCGGCACGCCCTCTCGAGCACGGGGCCTGCGACCTCGAGGTCTCCCTTGACGAGGGAGACGTAGCCCAGCCCGAGGCATGCGGCGGTCAGGCTGTAGGGCATCTCGAGTCCTTCGGCCAGGGCTACGGCCCGCCGACCCGCGTCGACGCCCTCGTCGAACTCCCCCAGCTCCGCGAGGCAGCGGGCGAACCACGCATGGCTGATCGCCTGATGCGCGTCCCAAGAGGCCACCATGCCGAGGGCACCCGTCCATCCTTCGGGCTGGGGCGCTCGCGTGACCGTCCGCAATAGATTCGAGGCGCGTCGGTAGTCGCCGAGAGCGTGGCAGGACAGCGCGAAATACTGGCCCGCATAGCTCTGAAGGGGGACGTCCTGCAGCTTGTCGCCCATGGTCAGGGCTTTCTCCGCGAGCGTGCGCGCCTCGGCGAAGCGGCCCGTCTGGCGGAAATATTCCGCCGCGTGGATGCAGGCCAGCCCGAGCCGGCGCTCGTCGGAGATCGCCCCGGCCATGGTCTCGGCTTCCCGCAGGTAGGTCAGCATCTTCTCGAACTCGCCGAGCGGATAGAGCGAGCCCCGGAGCTCGAGGCGCACATCGATGTCTTGCTCCCGCGTCTCCGGCGACTCGGGGAGGCGGCGCAGCGCCTCCAGCGCCTCCTCGAAGGTGGTCACGGCCTCCCGGTGCGCCGACCTCCGCTGAGCCTTGACCGCGGCCTGTCTCAGATACCTCGCGGCCTTGTCCCATACCTGCCCACGGCTGAAGTGGTAGCCAATCAGCTCGACCACGTCGCCGATGCGTCCGGCATTCAGCTCTTCGAGACCGAGCCCGGCCGACGCGTGGTACTTTCGCCGCCGGCGCTCCAGCACGCCCGTGTAGACCACGTCCTGGGTGAGGGCGTGCTTGAAGCTGTACATCAGCTCGGGTTCGTGCGCGCTCGGGAAGACGAAGTCGAGGGCATGCAGCTCCCGGAGGTGCCCCGCCACCAGTTCCGGGGCCTCCTCGAGGATGCGAGAAACCAAAGAGATGCCGAAGCGGCGCCCCACCACCGCCGCCCCCTGGAGCGTCTGCTTGAGCTCATCCGCGACGCGGTCGATGCGGGCCGCGATGATGTCGTGGATGGTCGCCGGGACCGTCACGTCGGAGCGGGCGAGCCTCGCCTCGCCCTTCTCGACGACGATCCCGCTCGTCTCCATCAGCTGTCGGAGAATCTCCTCCACGTAGAGGGGGTTCCCCTCACTCTTCTCCGCGAGGATCTTGAAGAGCTGCTCGGAGACCTCCTTGGCCACGAGCAGCGTTCGGACCATCCCCTGGAGGTCGCCCTCGCTGAGGCCTTCGACGGTGATCGTCTCCGCCTGCGGGGCAGCGAGCCAGGGCGGCGCGTAGCCAGGCCGCGTTGTCAAGAGCAGCAGGATGGGATGACCGGGGAGGCTGCCGGCAAGATACGCGAGGAACTCCTCCGAGGCCGTGTCGACCCAGTGCATGTTTTCGACGATGAGGATGACCGGCCCCGCCTCGCTCATGCGGAGGAAGACATCACGAATGGTGCGCAGGGTCCGCTCCTTGAGCACGGGACCGGACACGCGACTGAGAAACTCGGGCGGGGCGGACACACCGAGGAAGTAGGCGAGCAAGATGGCCGGTTCGTCGCCCTCGAAGCCGAGGAATCGGAGCTGCTCGGCGACCCGGTTCTTGATCTCGTCGCCGCTCACGCCATCGCGGAGGTCGAGGTAGCGCCGGAGCACCTCCACGATCGGGCGGTACGCCATCGCCTGCCCATACGACGCGCACGTTGTTTCCAGCTCGACGGCCCCGGACCCGTCGAGTCGCCGCAGGAATTCGTAGAGCAGGCGGGACTTGCCGACGCCCGGCTCACCGGCGAGCAGCACGATGGCGCCGTCGCCCCCCGCTGCACGCTGGTATGTCTGACGCAGACGCTGGATCTCAGCATCTCGCCCGACCAGCGCGGTCAGGCCGCGTTCCTTCGACACTTCCAGGCGGGTGCGGCCCTGGATCTCTCGTATCAGAGCGTAGGCGCGGACCGGATCGGTCTTCCCCTTCACCTGGAACTCGCCCAGGTCCTCGAAGACGAAGAACCCTTCCCGGATGCGTTGGGTGCGCTGACTCACCACGATCTGGCCCGGCTTCGCCAGGCTGAGCAGCCGCGCGGCCAGGTTCGTGGTGTCCCCGACCGCCGTGTAGTCCATGCGGAGGTCCCGGCCGATAGCGCCCACGACGACAACGCCGGTGTTGATCCCCATCCGCATCCGGAACTCCAGCCCGTAGGTTTTTCGCACATCCTCCTGCAGTGGCACCAGGCGCTCCTGGATCGCCAGCGCCGCACTCAGGGCGCCATGCACGGCATCCTC
>DATGCY010000076.1:0-7765 GCA_035311385.1 Candidatus Methylomirabilota bacterium | reverse complement strand
GCCCACTCCGGCCCCCGTGCATCGGGCAGGTGCTGGAAGTGCGGATCCGTGGACCTCGGTCCCCAGAAGATCTGCTTGGCCACGCGCAGCACGTACACGGAGGTGAGATAGGCGCCGATCACGCCGGGGAAGAGCCACCAGGAGGACGGCGACTGCCAGGCCCCGAGGAAGGTGAGGAACTCCGCCACGAAGCCCGCGGTGGCGGGCAGGCCCAGCGAGGACAGGCCAGCAATGGTGAAGGCGGTCGCGATGCCCGGCATCATCTGGCCGAATCCACCCATGGAGAAGATGGCGCGCGAGTGCGCCTTCTCGTAGACGAGGCCCACGAGGGCGAAGAACAGGCCCGTCATGATGCCGTGGGCGAACATCTGGAAGACCGATCCGTTGAGCCCGTTCTCCGTCAGCGTCGCCATGCCCAGCATGACCACGCCCATGTGCGACACCGACGAGTAGGCGATGACGTACTTGAGATCGGTCTGGGCCATGGCGCTGAGCGCGCCGTACACGATGTTCACGCAGGCGATGGCCCCCACCAGCCACACCCACTGATTGGCGCCGTCGGGGAGGAGCCCCAGGCCCAGTCGCACCACGCCATAAGCGCCGAGCTTCATGAGCACCCCCGCGTGCAGCATGGACACCGCGGTCGGCGCGGAAGCATGGCCGTCGGGTGACCAGGTGTGGAGCGGCCAGATGCCCGCGAGGATGCCGAAGCCCACGTAGAAGGCGAGGAAGACCCAGGACTGGAGCCCGCGCTCGAACTGAATGCCCTCCATCTCCAGGAAGGAGAAGGACGTGGAGCCCGAAGCCACGTAGAGGGCGAGGATGCCCACCAAGATGAAGGCCGACCCGAAGAGCAGGTAGAGGGTCAGCTTCATCGCCGCGTATTCCTTGGTGCCCACCCCGGTGCGACGGAACGCCCAGGCGAAGATGCCCTGGGGGCGGATCTCCCCCGAGGAGCCCCAGATACCGATCAAGAGATACATGGGAAGCACGGCGATCTCATAGAAGAGGAAGAGCACGAAAAGATCGAGGGAGACGAACACGCCGTACACGCCGGTGACGAGGACGAGGAGGAGCGCGTAGAACTCCTGGCTGCGCTCCTTCACCGTCCAGGAGGCGAACACGCCCGCAAAGATGATGATGCTCGTGAGGAGCACCATGAGCATGCTCATGCCGTCCACGCCGAGCTGGTAGTTGATGCCCAGCGGCGGCACCAGCGAGAGCTCCTCGTAGAACTGGAAGCCTGCCGCCTCGCGCTCGTAAGCCCAGTAGATGCGGATCGACAGCAGAAGAGAGATCGCGGTTGCCACCAGGGAGATCCAGCGCACGAGGAGCGGCCGATGTCGGGCGAGGAACATGATGAGCACGGCCCCCACGAAGGGGGACCACGTGATAACGCTGAGGGTGGGAAACCCCGTCATCGAGGCCACCGCGTCCATAGCATGAGGAGGAGCACGCCGAGGGCGATCCCGTAGACGTAGTCCTGGGCGCGCCCGGACTGCAGATGGCGCAGGCGGTCGCCGGCCATGAGGGTCCACGCGGACAGCACGTTCAGGACGCCGTCGACCAGATAGCGGTCGATCCAGCCCACCAGGCGGGACAGGGTCAGCATGAGGCCGCGGTAGACGAAGGCGAAGAGGTCGTCGAGCCAGAAGCGCCGGAGAGCGGCCACGCGAATGGGGGTAAAGGCGCGGGCGAGGCTCTCCGCGCTGATGACGCGACGCTGGTACACGAGGTAGGCGAGCGCGATGCCCGCGAGGGCCACGAGCACCGCGGTGGGCGTGAGCCAGCCCAGCGTCTCGAACTCGGCCTTCGGGTGCCAGAACGCAAAGAGGATGCCCGCCCCCAGAGAGAGGACGGCGAGGATCCACAGGGGCAGCGCCATGGAAAAGGGCGCGTCGTGCGGGTGGTGCTCGTGACCATGCGCGCCGGCAGGTGCGCCCGCGAAGGTGATGAAGACCACGCGGAACATGTAGAAGGCGGTGAGGAACGCGCCCACGAGGAGCATGGCGAAGGGACCGGGGAATCCGCCCGCGAGGGTGGCCCCGAGGATCTCCTCCTTGGAGAAGAAGCCGCCGAAGAAGGGAATGCCCGCGAGAGAGAGCGTACCCACCACGAAGACGATGGTGGTCTGTGGCATCTTCCGTCCCAGGCCGCCCATCTCGAAGATGTCGTTGGTGCCCACGGCGTGGATGACGGCGCCCGCCCCGAGGAAAAGGAGCGCCTTGAAGATGCCGTGGGTGAGCAGGTGCAGGAAGCCCGCAGAGGCGAAGCCCGCCCCGATGGCCGCCATCATGTAGCCGAGCTGGGAGACCGTGGAGTAGGCGAGCACACGCTTGATATCCGTCTGCACGCAGGCGAGCACCGCGGCGAGGAGCGCGGTGAAGGCGCCGTTCCACGCGATGATCTGCATCACGTCGGGGGTGAGGCGGAAGAGCCACACCGTGCGGGTGAGCAGGTAGACGCCGGCGGTGACCATGGTGGCGGCGTGGATGAGGGCGGAGACGGGCGTGGGGCCTTCCATGGCGTCGGGCAGCCAGATGTGGAAGGGGAACTGCGCGGACTTGCCAGAGGCGCCCAGGTAGATGCAGAAGGTGATGACCCCGAGGCCGGCCAGAGGCATGAGGCCGCTGTCCGTCAGGCTCAGGAGCTCGAGGAAGTCGAACGTACCGGCCTGCCGCCACAGGAGGACGATGCCGATCAAGAAGCCGACGTCACCCGCCTTGGTGATCCAGAAGGCCTTGACGGCCGCCCGCGCTGCCTCCGGCCGCGGATACCAGTAGCCAATCAGGAGATAGGAGCAGAGGCCCACCAGCTCCCAGTTGATGAAGAGCTGGACGAAGTTGGGCGCGAGCACCAGCCCCATCATCGAGAACGCGAAGAGGGACTGGTACGTGTAGTAGCGGCCGAGAGACGGCGCAGGCTCGTCGGAGAGATAGCCCAGCGAATAGACCTGGACGAGGAAGGAGACGAGGGCGACCAGTACGAGCATGAGGGCGGAGTCGCCGTCGGCGAGCACCCCCACGGAGGTGAGCGGGCCAGCCTCGGTGGGAATCCACGCCCAGAGCCACGAGGAAAAGCCGCCGCTCGCCGAGGCGACCCGGAGCGAGGCGAGGGCAGCGGCGAGGGCGCCCGCCGCAAAGAGCACGGACAGGTACGCCGCGGGCCGGCCGCTCCGACGCAGAGGCGCCACCACCGCGAGGATCACGAAGGCGCCGGCCGGGAGGAGCAGGGCGATCAGCGCGGGCAGAGCCGGATCGGTCATGGGCCTCCGTCAGCCCTTGAGGATGTCGAGATGATCCGCCACGGCCGTGCGCTTCATCCGGAACATGAGGATGACGATGGCGAGGCCGAGGGCAACCTCGGCCACCGTGATGGGAATGGTGAAGGACGTGAAGAGCATGCCCACGATGTCGGCGTTGTAGCGTGCGAAGGCGACGAGGTTGATGTTGACCGCGTTGAGCATGAGCTCGATGCCGAGGAGGATACCCACCGTGTTCCGCCGGGTCACCACGCCGAAGAAGCCGACGGCGAAGAGAACGGCGGCCAGCGTCAGGTACGCGCTGAGCGGCATGGCTAGTCCTCGGGGCGGGCGAAGTACAGCGCGCCCAGGAGGCCGACCAGGAGGAGGACGGCGAGGAGCTCGAAGGGAAGCACGAACTCCGTCATGAGGACCTGGCCGAGGACGCGCGTCACGTCGACGGCGATGACGGGCTGCTCCACGGGCAGCTCGGCGCCGCGGAGGAAGCGCAGCAACGCCACGAGGAGGGCGCCGGCCAAGATCACCCCCGTGAGGAGGCGGCGGCTGACCTGGGTCAGCCGGTCACCCACCAGACGCTCGGTGACCACGATGGCGAACACCACGATGGTGATGACGCCGCCCGCGTAGAGCAGGAGCTGCACGGCGGCGAGGAACTCCGCGTCGAGGGAGAGAAAGATCCCGGCCGTGCCGGTGAGGGACAGGGCGAGCCAGAGCACCGAGTGGAAGAGGTTCTTGGTCAGCACCACCGCCAGGGCCGAGCCGATGACCACGACGGCCAGACCCCAAAACGCGACGACGTCGAGGGTCACTCGGCCTTGCCCTCCGTCTTCGCGGGCGCTTCCGCCTTGGCGTGCTCGGCGGGAGCAGCCTTGGGGGGCGTCTGCATGTCGCGCAGGCCATTGCCGGTAGCCCACGACGGATCGAACTGGAGACCGATGGTGTGCAGGCGATCCTTGTCGAGGAGGAGCTCGCGCCGGTCGCTGGTGGCGAGGTCGAAGGATTTCATCATGATGATGGCGTCGGTGGGGCACACCTGCACGCACAGCTCGCAGAACTCGCAGGCGTAGAGCTCGAGAGTGAAGGTCTTGGCGAAGTTGCGCTTCTCCGCCTTGAGCATCTCCACCTTGATCACCTGGGGCGGGCAGATGTACTCGCACAGGCGACAGCCGATGCAGTTCTCCTCGCCCGTCTCCTTGTCGTAGGTGAGCGCGAGCACGCCCCGGAACCGGTCGGGATACACGCGCTTCACCTCGGGATAGTGCACGGTGACGGGCTTGCGGAGGAAGTTCAGCAGGGTGACGCCCATGGCGCGCCGGACGGCGCCCAGGAGATCACCCAGATCTCTCCAGAAGCTCTGGCCGAGCGCTCTAGGCACCCGGGGCGCCCTTCCAGGCCACCACCACCGCGGTGGCCATGAGGAGGAGGAGCGAGAAGGGCAGGAGGAGCTTCCAGGAGATGGCGAGGATCTGGTCGACGCGGATGCGCACGAAGCTCCAGCGGATCCACGTCACGAGCAGGAACACGAACATGGCCTTGAGAAGGAACCACAGCGGCCCCAGCCAGGCGGGGCCGGGGCCGCCCCAAGCGCCCAAAAACAGGAGCGCGCCCAGGAACGACGTGCCGATCACGTGCGCGTACTCGCCGAGCTGGATGAGAGCGAACTTCATCCCCGAGTATTCGACGCGGAAGCCCGCGATGAGCTCGGACTCCGCCTCGAGGATGTCGAAGGGCACGCGGTTCTCCGCGGCGAGGGTGGTGACGATGTAGGCGAGGAAAGCGAGCTGGCCGAGCACAGGATAGAAGATGAACCAGCGAAAGAAGTCGGGCTGAGCCGCCGCGATGTCCGAGAGCCTGAGGGAGCCCGCGAGGAGGACGGGCACGAGGGCGACGAAGACGAAGGGCAGATCGTAGGAGATGATCTGGTTCACCGCGCGCATCACGGAGAGCAGCGCGTACTTGTTATTGGAGCCCCAGCCACCCATGAAGAGACCCACGATCTCCATGGCCGACACGGCGAGGAAGAAGAGGATGCCGATGTTGAGATCCGCCACCCCCAGCCCCGGCGCGAAGGGCAAGGTGGCGAAGATGAGCATGCAGGGGATGAGGAAGACGATGGGGGCGAGGTTGTACACGGCGCGGTCGGCCTGGCGCGGCACCACGTCCTCCTTCATCATGAGCTTCAGCGCATCCGCGATGGGCTGGAGGAGGCCGTGGGGACCCACGCGATAGGGGCCGATGCGCGACTGCATCCGCGCGGCGAACTTGCGCTCGAGGAGAGTCACGTAGGTGACCATCCCGATGATGGCGTTCAGCACGATGAAGCCCACCACGAAGTAGTAGATCGCCGAGAGCACGGAGGTCTATTCCGCCCTCGCCTCGCCGGGCTCCGCGCCTGTGGCGCGGCCGCTCCGTCTCAGCTCGAAAATCAACGATCGACCTCGCCGAAGACGGGGTCGACGGAGCCCATGATGGCGACGACGTCAGCGACCTTGTGGCCGGGGATGATGTGGGGCAGCAGCGCCAGGTTGGAGAAGGACGCCCCCCGCCACTTCATGCGGTAAGGCTTGGCGGAGCCGTCGGCGATGAGATAGCAGCCGACTTCGCCGCGGGCGCCTTCCACGCGAGCGTACGCCTCGCCCTTGGGGATGCGCACCTGTCCCACCGACTTGACGCCGGGGCGAGAGGAGATCGGCCCGGCGGGCAGCCCGTCGAGCACCTGGCGGACGACCTTGATCGATTCGCGGAACTCGACCATCCGCACGCGATAGCGCGCGAAGCAATCGCCCGCGTCCTCCACGGGCACCTTGAAGTCGAAGTCCGCATAGGAGGAATAAGGCTCGGCGCGGCGGATGTCGTAGTTCACCCCCGAGCCGCGCAGCAGGGGCCCGGAGATGCCGACTTCTTGTGCGAGCTCGCGGGAGGCGACACCGATCCCCACCGTGCGGGCAAGGAAGAACGCGTTGGACTCCAGCATCTCCTCGAACTCGCTGATGCGTCCGTCGATCTTGTCCACGGTAGCGCGGCACTTCTTCGCCCACTCCGCGGGAATGTCGTAGCGGACGCCACCCACCTGGTGCAGGCCGTAGAGCAGGCGCGCACCGGTGAGCGCCTCGAAGAGGTCGAGCACGTCCTCGCGCTCGCGGATGCAGTAGAGGAAGACCGTGGCCCCGCCCCCCAAGGCCCCGCCCATGTCGAGACACCAGGTGCCGAGCCACAGGCAGTGCGAGGCGATGCGCTGCAGCTCGGCGGCCACCACCCGGAGGTACTGCGCGCGCTTCGGTACGTCGATCTTGCCGATCATCTCTGCGGCGCGCACGTAGGCGAGCTCGCTCGTCATGGCGGCCACGTAGTCGGTCTTCGACGCGATGGACGGGTACTGCGTGTAGGTGAGCGACTCTCCGAGCTTCTCGTGGCAGCGGTGGAGGTAACCAATCACCGCGTCCACTGCGACCACCGTCTCCCCTTCCAGGGTGAGGATGGCGCGGAACACCCCGTGAGACGACGGGTGCTGAGGCCCCATGTTCATGGTGAGGCGCTCAGCCCCGCCGTAGCCCATCTCGAGAACCTTCCGGGATTCGAGGTCCATGCGCTCCGCTCAGGAAATTATTTCAGCCCTCGCCTCGCCGGGCTCCGCGCCGCCGGCGCGGCTGCTCCGTCTCGGCTCGAAAATCCTCTCAGCCCTCGCCTCGCCGGGCTCCGCGCCGCCGGCGCGGCTGCTCCGTCTCGGCTCGAAAATCATTGCATCGGGGAATGCGATGCGGGGTTGAGGATGATCGACTTCATCTCGGCCAGGCAGGGTGCGGACTTGCCGAGGAAACCCTGCCATTCGGGATCCTGCATGACCTTGCCGCGCACGGCCGCGCGGTCGTTCAGGTCCTTGTAGGCCCAGAGGTGGACGGCCTCGTTGAGCTGGCCCGCCTCCGTCTGGAACACCCCGACGTTTTTCGAGTACTTCTCTCGCGTGGGCATGATGGCCTTGAAGTGCCCGAGCCACTCGCCGAGGCGCCCCACGTGGGCGCGATACCAGCGCAGTTCGTACACGTGCCCCGCGTCCGGCGGCGGCTTCAACGGAAGCACGGGGGAGAGGATCTTGTTCTCCTGGGCGAGGAGCGCGCCGCGGGCCATGGGCAGGTATTTCGTGGTCCAATCCTCATTCTTCGCAAGCTCGGCGCGGAGTCGCTCTCGCTCGTTGAGGTTCTCGAAGCTCCAGAGGTGGACGTACTGGTTGAGGGTCCCGAACTCCGTGTACCAGCCGCCCTCGAACTTGCCGTACTTGTCTCCGCGGATCTTCCGGCCGATCTCCGCGGAGTTCTTCAGGTACTGCGCCTGGGTGCCGGGCTGGAGCGTGTAGGTGCGAAGCTCGTAGATCATGAAAGGCCCCCTTGCCGGTTAGCGGTACGGCGGGTGCGGCGTGTCCACCGCGTAGGACTTGAGCAGCGGATGACCCTCCCAGTCGTGGGGCAGGAGAATGCGGCGCAGGTCCGGGTGTCCCTCGAAGCGGAT
>DATGCY010000075.1:0-8327 GCA_035311385.1 Candidatus Methylomirabilota bacterium | reverse complement strand
CGCCGTCGAAGGTCTGGGGCAAGAAGGGCAAGCGCGGATCGCGATTCAGGTCGTGGACGACGAAGCGGGTGAGCTGCGGGTTGTCCGCCATCTCCTCCGCGTTCATGCCGAGCCCCACCACCTCGCCGAAGGGCACCTCGTCGGGGAGATGGCTCCGCCAGCTGCTCATCACGTCGAGGAGGCGGCCGCCCCCGGGCAGCACTTCCGCGTAGAGCCGGCCGAGGGCGGCGATCGCGTCGTCGTCGATGTGCACCACCTTGCGCGGGACGCTATAGAACACGTCGTCCGGGGACTCGTCGTGACGCGCGAAGGCGGCGGGCGGAAGCACGCTCAGCTCCGGGCGAGGTGCCGGAGACACTCGAGGAGCTTCACGAGACCCCAGCTATCCTGGCCGCAATAGCGGAGGAGATCCTCGCGGAGGCGGCCCCGCGCCTCCGCGTCGAGCTCACGTTCCGGGAAGAGGAGCCGCTCGAGCTCGAGGCTGGCCGTGGCGCCGTCGGCGATGGCGAGCGCGTCGTAGCGCAACTTTGGCACCAGGGCGGGGAGCACGCTCTTGAGGCTGAAGCTGCCCACGAACTCCGGGTGATATACATGGTTCCGCACGACGGGCAGCAGATCGACGATTCGCTCCGCCAGTCGTCGAAGCCGTTGCGCATGAGCGGGAAGCGCCTCGGCCATGCGCTCGAGGCAGCCGCGCTCGAAGGTCGCGTTGTAGGTGGCGATGGTGCGCGCCGTCTCGCATGCTTCGAGGAGCCTCGCGGCGAGGGCCGGGCGAGGATCGGCCGAGTCGTCCGCCAGCCACTCGTGGTGACGGACGCCGCCGTCGGCATCTTGGACGTGACAGCTGAACTGCACGGGCACCGGGTCGTAAGGATGGCAGCCGTTCCACACGGGAATCGGCAGGCCGATCGTCTCGAAGTCGAGAAAAGCCACGGGCGCCTTGAACGCCTCGAGGGCTGCGCGCAGGCCTTCCTCCACGACCACGCGGCCGGACTGCACAGCGCGCCGCTGCCGATCCTGGATGGCCTTGAGTGGCACGTCGTCGGGCAGGTCGTGAATGGTCGCGTAGCCCTGCTCCTCGAGGAGGAGCGCTCGGCGGCCCGCGGAGTAGAGCGTGCTCACGTGGTGGGGCGGCCGCGCGGGCCAGCACCGGCTCATGAACGGACACTCGTACGGCGCTCGGCAGTGATCGCCGACGGCGACGGCGGGGAGCGGGCCGGTCAGCATCGCGCACTGCTCGTCCACGACGCGTGGCATCGCCTCCCGCGCGTGACGTGCGGGCTCGGTCACCTCTTCGCGCACGAAGAGATCGCTCAGGTCGGGATGCACGCAGGCGCGATTGAGGTGCATGATCTCGAGCCGCGCGATGTCGAGTCCCGCGCGGCCGAGCACGTGAGCCTGGAGCGCAATGTCGGGCAGGTGCTGCTCCTTGACCCGAGTCGTGCTCTTCACCTCCACAATGCCGAGCCCGGCGGCAGTGCGCTCGAGCATATCCACGGACACGAAGACGGAGTCGGCGCGAAAGGCTGCCTCGTAGATCACCCGCGCCCCGCGGATCATCGCCTCCCGCGTGGCGGTGACGCGCTCCTCATAGGCCCGATGCGGCAGGTCGATGAGGACGCCGCCCGGAACGTAGGCGCGCGCCGCCTCGCCCACCCGCGTGCCGTCGTCGAATTGGGCCTGGGTGAGCTCATCGGGCAGGAGCTCCGGGGCGGTAGGCTCGTGCACCGTCCACCACAACCGCTTGTGGCATTGCAGGCCGGCGAGCACGCGAGATTTGGAGAGACCGATGGATTTCGACGACATGACGGGAGCATAGGGCACGCGGATGCATGCCGCAACGCGCCTGGCTGGCCATGGAGCCAGTGTCGAAAAAATGACGGGGAAACCCGGGCGCCGCCCTACCCTTTTTTTGTATGAGCACGCGCGGGCTCGTCCCCTCCGTCCTCGCCTTCGCGCTCTGCCTCGCCTCTCCCGCCTGGGCCGCCTCGCCCACAGAAACGCTCCAAGGCTTCTTCGGCAGCGCCAACGCGATCCTCGCCACGGTGGACCCGATGCGTAACCTGGACGAGCCACGGCGAGCCATCCGCGAGCTCGTCGATCAGGTGTTCGACTACGAGGAAGCGGCCGAGCTCGTCCTGGGACCCGCGTGGCAGGCCCGCACCCCGGAGCAGCGCACGGAGTTCGTCCGGCTCTTCGCCGATTTCCTCGAGCGCGGCTTCGTGGCCATGATCGGCTCCAAGGCCAGCGTGTCCAGTGGCGTGAACGTGCAATACGTCGGCGAGTCCGTCGACGGCCAGTCCGCCGTCGTCTCCACCACCGTGCTGACGAGAAGTGGGGGCGAGATGCCCGTGGACTACTCGATGGTCGAGGGTCAAGGTCGCTGGCTGGTCCGCGACGTCATCATCGAGGGCGTGAGCCTGATCGCGAACTATCGAGCGCAGTTCGCTCGGGTGATACGCGCATCCTCCTACGCCGCCCTCATCGCGAAGATGCGGGGAGACACCGACGATGCGCCGCGCGACCGGAAATGGGTGGTCACCGTCGAGACCACCCCCGTCGCGCCGACGCCTCTCGTGCCGCACCTGGCTTCGTCCGCGGTCGTGGCTCCGCCTCCCCTCGCCATCGCCGCACCTCCTGCGCCCGTTGCCCCGCCGCCCGTAACGGTTGCCGCGCCGCCCGTGACCATCACCCCGCCGCCCGTGGCCGTTGCCGCGCCGCCCGTCGCGGCCCTTCCCGTTCCGACACGGACGCACACCTCTTCCGAGCAGTCGGCGCCGCTCGCCGTCGCGGTGTCGGTCGAGGAGCCGCTCATAGCCATCGCGCCGTCGCCTCCCCTCGCGCCGGCTGAACGCAAGCCTCTTGCTCGCGCGAGTGTCATAGCTATCACGTCGTACTGGGTGCAGGTCGGCGCATTCAAGACCGCTGAGGCGGCCGCGCGGGTGGCCGCCGAGCTCCGTCGCGCCGGGCTCGCCGCGTGGAACGGTGCCCTGACCACGCTACCCGGGAACGCCGAGCCCACGCTGGTGCGAGTGCGGGTAGGCCCGTTCGCGAGCCGCGCGGATGCCCAAGCCAAGCTGCACGAGCTGATCACGCGCGGCTACACGCCGTTCATCGCCACCGACGTGCAACACTGATCGCCTCGATGCGCGTGGTGGGCGTCGATCACATCCAGCTCGCCATGCCCGCCGGCCGCGAGGACGAGGCGCGGCGGTTCTACGGTGTAGTCCTCGGGATCCCCGAGACGGCGAAGCCCGCCGAGCTCGCCAAGCGGGGCGGCGCGTGGTTCGAGAGCGGGCAGGTCAAGATCCACCTCGGCGTGGACTCCGACTTTCGGCCCGCCCGCAAGGCCCATCCTGCCCTCCTGATCGACGGCCTACCCGAGCTCGTGAGTCGACTGCGCGCGGCGGGCTACGTGGTGTCTGACGACGAGCCCCTTCCCGGCTATGTCCGCGTGTACGTGCACGATCCCTTCGGCAATCGTCTCGAGCTCTTGGAGCCCGCGCCTTAGGCCGTTCCTGCCCACATTGCGGGCGACCAGCCCGCGTGGTCTAATCGCGGCGTCCAATCCACCACCTATGGAGGCCAGCGATGACCCAGCGAGTCCTGATCCCCCTCTTCATTGTCTCAGCGTTCCTCGCATCGCCGCTCGCCGCACAAGCCCAGATGCCGGGCGGCGTCCAGGTGCCGCAGGTGCCGAGCACAGGCTCGCTCCCCACGGGCGCGCTCTCCAAGGATTCGCTGCTGCAGCAGGCCAAGGGGTTGGTCTCCGATCTCACCTCGATGAAGAGCAGCGGCAAGCTCGATGCCGCGCAGACCAAGCAGGTCGACAGCATGCTCCCCAAAGCTCAGTCCGTGACCAGCGAGCTCGAGAAGCCCTCCGTGCCGCCCAACAAGCTCACCCAGCTCGCGAGCCAGCTCAGCGACCTTCAGAAGCAATGGACCACCCTGAAAGGCATGATCAAGTAGTAGCGATTCCGGCGCATCGATGAGCGACGGACAGCTGACGCGGGCCTGGCCGGACGATGGCCTGACCCGCGTTCCCTACTGGCTCTATCAGGACGAGACGAACTACCGCGCAGAGCTCCGCCGGATCTTCGAGGGGCCGACGTGGAGCTTCGTCTGCCTGGAGGCGGATCTCCCGCAGCCCGGCGACTTCCGCACCACCTTCGTGGGCGAGATGCCCGTGATCGTGGTGCGCGCGGCCGACGGCGCGATCCGCGCCTTCGAGAATCGTTGCGCGCATCGCGGCGCCCTCATTTCGCTCGACGACGGGGGCACGGCCAAGCACTTCCAGTGCGTGTATCACGCATGGACGTACGATCTGGAGGGCAACCTCACCGGCATCGCCTTCGAGAAGGGCTCGAACGGACGAGGCGGCATGCCCTCGTCATTCTCCAAGGGTGCCCACGGCCCCCGCAAGCTCCGGACGACTACGCTCCGCGGCCTGGTCTTCGCGAGCCTCTGCGCGGAGGCGCCGGCCATGGAAGACTATCTGGGCCCGGAGATCCTGGGGCGCATCAACCGCGTGCTGCGCAAGCCCATCCAGGTGCTCGGGCGCTTCGTCCAGGTCCTCCCGAACAACTGGAAGCTCTACGTGGAGAACGTGAAGGATACATATCACGCGAGCCTGCTCCACGCCTTCTTCGGCACCTTCCGGATCACGCGGCTCACTCAGGGCGGCGGCGTCCTGGTCAGCCCCGACGGCGGCCATCACACGAGCTACACCATCGACCGCGCCGACGACCGCACGAGCGCCGCCTATCGCGAGCAGGGCATCCGCTCGGAGCGTGTGGGGTATCGCCTCGCCGATCCGCGCCTGCTCGAGAGCGTGGACGAGTTCGGTGACGGCATCCAGCTCCAGATCCTTACCGTGTTTCCCGGCTTCGTACTCCAGCAGATCCAGAACTGCCTCGCCGTGCGCCAGGTGCTACCCAAAGGGCCGGAGAGCATGGAGCTCCACTGGACGTACTTCGGCTTCGCCGACGACGCACCGGAGATGCACGCGCGGCGGCTCCGCCAGCTCAACCTCGTGGGGCCCGCCGGCTACGTCTCCATGGAGGACGGCTGCGTGGGCGGGTTCGTGCGCCGGGGAGCGGCGGCCGCCGCGGACGAGGTCTCGGTGGTCAACATGGGCGGCGAGGGCACGGAGTCGGCGGAGACGCGCGCCACCGAAGCCTCCGTGCGCGGCTTCTGGAAAGCCTATCGACGCTACATGGACCAATGAGGTGACGGCCGATCCATCGGCTCGCCTCACCCGGCTGAACGCTGAGTACGCGCGCGCGCTCGACGACGACCGGCTCGAGGACTGGCCCGCCTTCTTTACCGATCCCTGCCTCTACTCGATCACCTCGGTCGACAACCATCGCCAGGGCCTGCCCGCGGGCCTCATGTACGCCGACTCCCGGGGCATGCTGCATGACCGCGTCGCCGCTCTCCGCGAGGCGAACATCTACGAGCGCCAGAGCTATCGCCACTTCGTGGGGTTGCCCGCGATCCTGGGCGACAAAGATGGCACTCTCCTCGCGGAGACGCCCTTTCTTGTCGTCCGCATCATGCGCGATGGCCGCATGGACCTCTTCGCCACCGGCCGCTACCTCGACCACGTGATGGAAGATTCGGGCGACTTCAAGCTCCGCGAGCGTATCGTCGTCTGCGACAGCAACCGCATCGACACGCTCCTCGCCATTCCCTTGTAACCTCGGAGCGCGAGGCGGGGCGGGGCCCGTCAGCGGGGGCGGGGGAGCTCTCCAGCTGCGTCACCCGCTCGCCTGAATCGCCGCCCTACGGGCTGCGCACAGGACGAGGGGGTCCCACTCCGCCAGAGAGCTCCCCCGCCCCCGCCGCCACCCGCCCCGATTACACGTACGGCACTCGTAATGATTCAGGCGAGCACATGCTCGAACGCGCCCCGAACCAGTTCGCTGGAGCTCAGACAGAAGACAGAAGGGCGGAAGCACCCGCATGGGTGAAGTCGCACCCGACATGGTGCCAGCGCACCTTCATGAGACCGACAGGAGATGGGCGCGCACGATTGTAGGCTTCCGTGAACCACACGCCGCACTCCTGATCGCGCCCCCTCGCCGGCGCTCCACAGACTGGAGACGGGCGGGTGGCGGCGTGGGCGTTGGTGCGCAGCCGGCGGAGTGGGACCCCCTCGTCCTGCGCGCAGCCCGCAGGGCTGCGATTCAGGCGAGTGGGTGACGGAGCCGGAGGCGCACCAGCGCCCGCGACGACAGGCCCCGCCCGCCACGCGCACCAGACCCCCAAGCTGCAACGACGAAACGTTCCATGCGTGTCCGATTCCAAGAAAACACGGGCTACGGCAACGCTAGCAGCATTCTCCACTGCCACCCGAGGCAGGAAGCACGCGATCCGGCTCCCAGCCCCACGGCCGCGGTCCCCAGTCCGGCATGAACACGTTCCCCTTCTTCACGGTGAGGAACGGCACCACCGCCTGCGTCACCGGCAGGCTCGCCCCGAGCACGTCGAAGACCTTCCACTCGCCCTCGCGCAATTCCAGCACGGAGATGTCCGCCTGCCGCCCGACGCCGAGGCTGCCCAGCCGCTGCTCGGCGCCGATGGCTCTCGCGGGATTCTCCGTGCACATGGTCACCACATCGGCCAGCGTGTAGCCCAGCCCCAGGAAGCGCGTCATGATCTCCGTCATGCTGTGCACCGTCTCCAGCCGCCCCGGCACCGTGAGATCCGTGCTGATGCAGTGCGGATGCAGCCCCTGATCGATGACCCGGCGGCCCACGTCGAAGCTGAAGTTCTTGCGGCCGTGCGCGGTGTCGAGCCACACACCGCGGTCGCGGGCCTCGCGCGCTTCCGGCACGAGCTTGCCGTTGCCGTCGAGGACGCCGCCCGGATTCGCCGTGAAGAGGTGGGTGAGGATGTCGCCCTTGTCGAGGAGGGGAAGCAGGGAGTGGATCACCTTTGGGTCGTAACGCTGCTCGGTGTCGCCGATGTGCACCATGAGCCGCGTGCCGCTCTCTCGCGCCGCTCGGCGGGCCAGCTTCGGCATCTCCATGCCCATGATCTCGAGGGCGGGCGAGACCATGCGCGCCTTGATCCCCGCGATAAGGCCCTTGTGCTTGTCGAGCACGCCGAGCGTATCGCCGAGGTTGATGCTGCTCTCCGCCACGATGTCGGGCATGGTGGCGAGCCCGGTCTGGCAGATGTGGAGGAAGGGCACGATCTCGGTGTGGCAGTGGGGAAGGATGTGGCTCGTGAAACCGCCGAAGGTGGCGGACCCCGCGCTCCCCGCGTCCACGATGGTCGTTACTCCCGCGTAGACTCCGCCCAGGTCGGGATGCACGCCGCTTCGCGTGAATCCCTCGAAGACGTGCGCGTGGAGGTCGATGAGGCCGGGAGTGACGACCTTGCCCTTCACATCCACCGTGCGCGTGGACTCCGCCGCGGGGATGCTCGGCGCGACACGGGCGATCGCCCCACCCTGTACTGCCACGTCCTGGACGCCGCTGAGCTTGGTTGCCGGATCGACGACGGTGCCGCCCTTGAGCAGGAGATCGTACATGTCACGCCCCCGATGATCTGTGATCTCGAATGAAATCCCAGAGCGCGCCGGCGCGCTCCACCACCGCCTCCACGTCCTCCGCGAGCAGGAATCTCGCGGCGACCATGTCCTGCGCCTCGCGACGGACCCGCGCGAGGTAGCCGTCCCGGTCGCCGTAGCGCTCGGCAATCGACGGCCGCGGGTCCCGCGTGCGCTCCCGCTCCGCTGCGGTGGCGGACAGCGGAAAGGTCGATCCCATCATGGCCATGAGATCGCCAGGCGCTCCCTGCTCCGGATGCCGCGGATTCCAGCCCGTGAAGGTGGCCAGGGGCACGCGGATCTCCATGGGCCGGATGCCCGCTACCTCGTTGCCATCGCTGTCCACCGCGGAGACGAAGGTAACGAGGGGCGCGCCCACCTTCGGAGGCAGCGACGACACCACGCCGCGCTCCACCTCGGGACCGAAGTCGAGCCGCACCTGGCGCGAGGTGCGTTCGGGGAAGGTCGCTCCCGGAATGGCCGAGAAAACCGCGCGCGTCGCTTCTGGGGGCACCGCCGTCCCGTCCGCGAGGCGCGGCACCATGCTGGGCGGCGGCTCGACGCCGTGGCTGACCCAGCGATCCAGGTTCGCGAGGGCGGCGCGGAGGAGCGGCGAGTAGTCCACGGGGCTGAACAGGTGGCGGCCACGTCCGCCCGTGTTGGCATCCGCCGCGGGGGGCGGGATCGCTCCCGGAGTGTGCTGGGTGCCCGCGAAGAAGTAGATGCGCACCTCCGCCGGCGGCTCGACGTCGCGCTGCCCCGCCAGGTC
>DATGCY010000074.1:0-5858 GCA_035311385.1 Candidatus Methylomirabilota bacterium | reverse complement strand
TGTCCCCGACGACCTTGACCCGCGTGCGCAGCGAATTGCCGGGCAGATAGGCCAGCGGCAGATCCTCCACCTCCACCACCCTGAGGGCGTCCGGGGCGGCGCCCGCCCGCACCGCGCGCTCCTCGGCCAGGCCGCGCGCCCGTGCGATGGCCTCCTCGCGCGAAAGGCCCTGGAAGATTTGATCCACCTCACCGCTGACCTGGGCGATGGCTGCGCCCACGGCATTCGCCACCGCCTGGTGCGGCACGTGCACCACCTCGGAGACGCCGGCCAGTCGCTCCGGAATCACGAAGCAGCCGCCGCCCACCGCGATGAGGGGCACGGCCGCCGCCTCCGTCTTCATCCGGTCGATTCCCTCCTCCAGCATGTCGCGAATGCGAGCGAGGGTCCGCTCGACGAGCGCTGTCGGCAGATCGGCCACGCGCTTCCTCTCGCCCAGGTCGAGAAGACCGGCCGCCACGCCGATGTCCGTCACGGTGAGGTCCGGTCCTCCGAAGACGCGCGCCCGCTCCGTCAGGCGATAGCCGACGCTGAGGGGCCCGACGGCGAGAGGATCCGGGGCCACGTGGCTGCCCCCGCCCAGACCCAGCGAGAGAAGATCGGGCATGCGGAAGAGCGTCCGCACTCCGCCCACCTCCACCACATTGTTGGCCTCGCGGGGAAAGCCGTGGCGGAGGGCGCCGATGTCCGTGGTCGTCCCACCCACGTCCACGACCAGCGCGTCCTCGCGCTTCGACAGGAAGGCGGCGCCGCGCATGCTGTTGGTCGGCCCCGAGGCGAAGCTGTACACGGGAAACTGCCGAGCCTGGTCGGCGAGGAGCACGGTGCCGTCGTTCTGGGTGATGTAGAGCGGCGCGCGGATGCCGCTCCGCTCCAGCGCCTCGATGAACCCCCGGGTCGTCCGGCCGGCCAGATCCACCAGGCACGCGTTGAGGAGGGTGGCGTTCTCCCGCTCGAGGAGGCCGATCCGCCCGAGCTGATGCGAGCAGGTGATGGAGAGCCCGGGGCACTCCTCCTGGAGGATGCGCGCCGCCTCCTCTTCGCACGCTGGATTGAGCGGGGAGAAGACGGAGGCGATGCCGACCGCGCCGAGGCCTCGCTCACGGATCCGCTTCGCCGCCTGGCGCACCGCCAAGGTGTCCAGGGGCAGAATGGGGCGGCCGTCGTATTCGTGCCCCCCCTCGACCATGAAGACCTCGCCCCGCACGAGGTTCGCCAGATCCTCCGGCCAGTCCACGAAGGGAGGCAGCGACGCGCTGGCGGGAAGACCGATGCGGAGCGCGGCCACCGGGGTGAGATCACGTCGTTGCACGACGGCGTTGGTGAAGTGCGTGGTGCCGATCATGACGGCGTCCACGGCGAGGGCACGGTTCTCCGTGGTCAAGAGCCCGAGCGCGGTGACGATGCCCGCGGTCACATCGGGCGTGGTCGGCGTCTTCGCCGCGTGCACGATGCGATCGTCCTCGAGCAGCACGGCGTCCGTGTTGGTGCCGCCCACGTCGATGCCGATGCGCCGCATCAGGCGAACACCGAGACGAAGTCGAGATCGTAGCCGAAGGCGCGCGGCCCCACATGCTCGAGGCCCTTGGGCGTCAGCAGCACGGGCGGGGCGGGCAACGCGATCACGGTGGCGCGCTGGCCGTAACGCAGGGTCTCCGTGCCGATGGCCTCGCCAGACACGGTGTCGATGACGCAGATGAGATCGGGCGTCATGGCGCGCGGCCGGCCATCGAGCCAGGCCACCGCGAACTCGTTCTGGAAGGCGAGCCGCATGGTGTGGCCGCGAAAATCGTCGAGGCCCTCGATGGTCGCCGTCCCCCGCAGGAAGCCCTCGGTGGCGCGGCGATCCACGTCCTGGAGCTTGCCTGCAAAAAGGCGCTGGCCTCCCTCGCTCGTCAGCACCGCCTCGATCGGATCGTGATGGGCGCGGCGGGCCGCCCGCACCGCTTGGCCAATGCGGAGGGCCTTGGAGGTCGAGTAGAGGATGCCGCACTCCTTGACCTCCTTGCCCGTGCGCGGCGCCTTGCAGGTGGAGGCGATGGAGCCCACCGCCACGCAGGCGGTGCGCGACAGGCGCTCCATCCACTTCCAGGAGGCGGCGCGCGCCACCACTACCGCGTTGTCGCGCACGTCCACCAGGGTGAGCGGATACATCTGGAGATCGTGGATGGCGAAGCTCGTCATCTGCGCCTCGGGAAAGGCGCGACCCATGCAGTCGGCGTCCACCACGGGCAGCCCCAGCATGGCCGCGGCCATGAAAGGCTGCAGTGAGTTGCCGCCGCCGATCTCGAGGGACATGACGGCGCGAAACGACTGGCCGATCACGTCCTCCATCATGCGGACGGCCTGGGCGATGGTGTGCGGGTCGGTGAGCCGCTCCTGCCCGACGAGCGGCGCTCCCATGTTGGAGACCACGGCCACGCGGTCGTCGTCTTGGAGCTCCATGGGATCGATGAGGGGGACGACGGTGCCCTTCCGATAGAGCTGGCGCAGGTTGAGGAGGGCCAGGTACGGGCTGCCCCCGCCCCCCGTGCCGAGGATCCAGGCGCCGATGGCGATGGACTCGATCTCGTCGAGGCTGACGGGGCGCGCGGGCATGGGGCTAGAAGCCGGCGAACTCTTCGAGGCCCATGAGCCGCGCGATGCCAAGCACGAGCACGAGAACAACCCCGATGGCGAAGGCAGACACCGCCGCCGCCGTGGGATCGAACGAGTACTTGAGATAGGCGAAAAGCTCGATGGGGAGCGGGGTGAGCCGGGCGCTCGTGAGGAAGAGGGACAGGGTGAAGTTGTCGAAGGAGATGGCGAAGGCGAAGATGGCGCCCGCGACCACCCCGGGCTTGATCACTCCCAACGTGATCTCGAAGAAGGCGCGCAGCGGCGAGGCGCCCAGGCTCTGCGCCGCCTCCTCGAGGGCTCCGTCGAAGTGATAGAGGGTGGCGGAGGCGGTGCGGATCACGTAGGGCGCCGTCACTACCACGTGGCCAAGGAGCAGCGCCCAGTACGCCTGCGCCCAGCCGAGCAGCGTGAAGAACTGGAGCAGGGCGACCCCGGTGAGGATCTGGGGCAGGAGCAGCGGCGACATCACGAAGGCGTTGAGGGCATCCCGTCCCCGGAAGCGGCCGCGCACGAGGGCGACGGAGGCGGGCAGGCCTACCAGCACGGAGAGCACTGCGGTCCACGCCGCAAGATGGGTGGACAGCCACAACGCCTGCATGAACTCGCGCCGGGCGAAAAAGTTGGCGAACCACTTGAGGGAGAAGCCCTGGGGCGGAAAGGTGAAATAGTTCCCGGCATTGAAGGCGGCTGCCACCACCACGGCGAGCGGGAGGAGGAGAAAGACGTAGACCGACGTGACGGCCGCCCGCAGCATCAGCGGATGCCTCGAAGGGCGCGCTCCGTCGCCCGGATGTAGAACGCGATCAGGAGCACACAGAGGGCGAGGAGGACGAAGGCGTTGGCGGCGCCGAAGGGCCAGTCGAAGACGGAGAGCATCTGCTCGTAGATGATCATGGGCAGCACCTGGACCTTGAAGCCGCCCAGGAGGATCGGCACCACGAAGGAGCTGATGGCGAGCGAGAAGACGAGAAGCGAGCCGGCGAGGATGCCGGGCAGGGACAGGGGCAGCGTCACCTCGAGGAAGGCGCGCGCGGGAGAGGCGCCCAGCGTCATCGCCGCTTCCAGCAGGTGAGGATCGAGGCGCTTGAGCACGCCGGTGAGCGACAGCACCATGAAGGGCAAAAACACGTGGAGGAGGGCCACGGTGACGCCGAAGCGGTTGTACATGAGGGGCAGTGGCTTTCGGATCCAGCCGTGCTCGACCAACGTGGCGTTGATGAGGCCGCGGTCGGCAAGCAGGATCATCCAGCCGTAGCAGCGGATGACGATGCCCACGAGGAGGGGTGAGAGCACGAGCACCAGCAGGAAGGGCTTCAGCCGGCTCTGGGTGCGCGCGAGATGCCAGGCGAGCGGATACCCCATGAGGAGGGCCGCCACCGTGGTGATCGCCCCCAAGACCAACGTGTCGCCGAGCACGCCAAGGTAGAAGGTGTCGGAGAAGAAGCGCGCGTACTGGTGCAGGGTGGGCTGCCAGGCGATCTGTCCGAAGGACTCATGGGCGAAGCTCGTGACGAGCATGAGCACCAGTGGCGCGCTGAAGAACACCACGAGCAGCACGACGAGGGGGCCCAGGAGGAGCACGGCCGGCGCCATCCGTCAGAGCCCGCACAGCTCGGCGATGACGCGGGCCACGAGCAGGTTGGCCACGAGCACGGGCACGCCGAGCTCCTTCTGGAGCATGTCGCGCGACTTGCGCCGGAACCCGATGCAGTCCATGACCACGAGGCCGACCTGGCCCTCGCGGAGCGCTGCGGTGGCGCGCGCCAGAGCCGCGGGATCGTGCTCCTCGTAGGGGGACAGCGGCGCCACCACAGCATCGAAGCCCACCTCGCGCCAGCGCGCCTCCGTCTGGGGCACGTGAGGAACGGACGGTGTGAGGACGCCGAGACGGCCTTCCCAGGTGAGCCCGCGCAGGAGCCCGAGCAGGATCTCCTGCGGCTCAACGAGGGGCCGACGCGCCCGGAGCGGAGGAAACACCCCGGTGCAGAGAATGGCCGTCATGGCCACGCCTGCCGCTTCCAGCTCGTCCACGCACGCTTGCACCCGGGCGACCACGTGACGCTTGGCCACGAAGACGCTCTGCCCGTCAGCGAGTCGCGTGACGAGGATGTCGTCGCCCGGCGCGGGAGCGAGGGCGGCGATGGCCTCGCGCGAAAGGCCATCGAGCGCGCCGACCTCGCGGATCCGGATGCCGGGGCCGATGATCTCGACCATGTCGGGCACCACGTCGACCCTGGGCGCCTGGCCAATGGTGATCATGCCGACAAGTGGAGTCATGCCGACACCTCAAGCCCTGGATCATTCACGAACACGCGGAGCGCGAGGCGGGTCGGGGCCCGTCGTCGGGAGCGGGGGAGCGCTCCAGCTGCGTCACCCACTCGCCTGAATCGCCGCCCTGCGGGCGGCGCACAGGCTTCGGGGGTCCCACTCCGCCGGAGCGCTCCCCCGCCCCCGCCGCCACCCGCCCCGATCGCACGCGCAGATCTCATGAACGCAATCTAGGCTATCGCTCGAGGACACGCGCGTCGGCCGCGGACCAGCCGGCCCGCACGCGTGCCCCCGGATTGAAACGGATCTGCCCCAGCTCCACGGCCTGGAGCTCGAGCCCCTCCTCGGTTCGCAGCACGTAGCGGACGGTCTCGCCCTGATACACCACCTGCGCGATGGACGCGGGCACCACGTTGTCAGCCTGGGCGTCGGGCTCGAGGCGCACGCGCTCCGGCCGGAGCGCCACCGTCACCGAGGCTCCCGTTCCGCTCGCTGCCGCCGCCGTGCGCACCCGCGCCCCACCCCAAGCGACCTCGTGCCTGTCGAGAACGCGCGCGGGAAGCAAATTGGTGTTGCCGATGAAGCTGGCCACGAAGACAGTAGCGGGAGACTCGTAGATGTCGCGCGGGGTACCCACCTGCTCGAGCCGGCCGCCGCGCATCACCGCGATGCGATCCGACATGGTCAGCGCCTCGCCCTGATCGTGGGTGACGTAGATGGTGGTGATCCCGATTTCGCGCTGGAGCTGCTTGAGCTCGAGCTGCATGCGGTCGCGGAGCTGCTTGTCGAGCGCGCCCAGCGGCTCGTCGAGGAGGAGCACGGCGGGGCGCGTGACGAGTGCGCGGGCCAGGGCCACTCGTTGCTGCTCACCGCCCGAGAGCTCGCGCGGATAGCGAGCCCCGTGCGTGGGAAGCTGCACGAGGGCGAGGGCCTCTCCGACCCGCCGCTCGATCTCCGCGCGCGACACGCGG
>DATGCY010000073.1:0-2866 GCA_035311385.1 Candidatus Methylomirabilota bacterium | reverse complement strand
TGAAGAATCGGTTGACCTATTACCTGCGGCGGGCGCGGAAGGGAGAAGAGGTTATTGTCACCGAGCGTGGAAGGCCGATCGCGATCCTGAAATCCCTTCAGGAGGTCGATCGCGTCGCTACGCTGGAAACACGCTTGGCCCGGCTGGCCGCCCTGGGCATCGTCACACTGCCGACCCGCAAGAGATTTGGCCGAGCGCGGCCCGCGCGCATCGTCGGCTCCTCGGTGTCCCGGGCGATCCTCGAGGACCGCCGGTGACTTATCTGGACACCAGTGCCTTGGTCAAGCGCTTCGTATCGGAAACAGGGTCGAGTGAGGTCCAGAGCCTGCTGACGAAGGGAGAGCCGGTGGCCTCAGCCACCATCGCGTACGCGGAGTTGTATTCGGGTCTCACCCGGCGCCACCGGGAGGGCGGTCTTTCACAACTCCAGTACCGGCGAGCGTGCCGGCACTTCGAGAGGGATTGGATGGCGTTCATCAAGGTGGAGCTTGGCGACGAGATCTTGAGCTCGGCGCGAGCTCTGATCCAGCGCCACACGCTACGAGCATTCGACGCCATCCACCTCGCTTCGGCGCTCGGCCTGCAGGCGGCCGCCAACGAGCCGGTGACGTTCATGGCCTCCGACGAGCGGCTGTTGCGCGCGGCGACCGGTGAGCGACTGGCCACGATCAACCCTGAATCGGCTCGTCATCGATAGCGGATGGTTGCCTCAGAGTCATCACGATGAGGTTTCGGGCTGGCGCGGGCACGCGGAGGCGGCTCGGTCACCAGCTCTTCTGGGTCGGCGCGGCCATGGCTGTTTGCGCCTGGGCGCTCACGGCTCAGGCGCAGCAGCTGGCGCAGCAACAAGCGCAGCAGGCGTCGCAACCGCCACGGCGCCCGCTCCGGATCGGAGTCCTCAACGCAGCGTGGGCGGCGAGTCATCCCACCGTGGAAGGGCTCAAGGCCGGCCTCAGAGAGCTCGGCTTCGAAGACGGCCGAGACGTCACGTTCGATATCCGCTTCACCGAAGGCAAGCTCAACACGATTCCTCCCGCGGCCGAGGCCCTCGTCAAGGCTCGCGTCGATCTGATCTTCACCAGCCAGGAGGCGGCGACCCAGGCCGCCAAGGACGCCACGGAGAGCATTCCCATCGTGTTCACGCTCGTGGGAGATCCGGTGGGCGCAGGCATTGTCGCCAGCATCGCGCGGCCGGGCGGCAACGTGACCGGCATCTCGAGCTTGCAAACCGAGCTGGCGGCGAAGCGCCTGGAGGTGCTGAAGACCCTCGCGCCTGCGGTGCGCCGCGTCTGGCTCGTCTACTACCAGCTGGACGTGGGCACGCAACCCATGATCATCAAGGCGCTCGAGGCCGGGCAACGGCTGAAGCTCGACATTGCACCCAAGGGGCTCTCCGACGCGAGCGAGGTCAAGCGTGTGTTCGGCGAGGTTCGTCGCGGCGATGCGGTCCTGGCCCCTGAAGGGTCGAGTCCGGAGCTGACCGTCGCGATCATCGAGCAGTCGCTCGCCCAGAAGGTTCCCGCAGGATTCGGTACGGCGCTCTGGATCGGGTACGGCGGCCTCGTGTCGTACGGTCCCGACTACTACGCGCAGGGCGTGCAGGCGGCCACGCTGGTCGCCAAGATCCTCCGCGGAGCCAAGCCTCAGGATCTACCCGTCGAGGGCGCGGAGCGGATCGATCTCGCGGTGAACCTCAAGACCGCCGACCTCTTCGGCCTCACCGTGCCGCGCAAGATCCTGCTGCGCGCCGACGCCTTCCGCCGATGAAGACAGCAGGCTCGCGCGGCCGGCTCTTCCGCAAGTATGTTGTCGTCCTGCTCGTGCTGATGGGCGGCGTGCTCATGGCCTCCAGCCTGGTCGAGCTCTATTTCTCCTATCGCGAGACCCAGCGGTCGATCGTTCGGGTCGAGCGAGCGAAGGCGGTGGCGGCGGCGGCCGGGATCGAGCAGCTGCTGACGGAGATCGAGCAGCAGGTGCGCGAGACGACGAGGACGGCCTCTGACGACCCCGACGCGAGCCAGGTGGGACAGGGGAGGCTCGGATTTCGTCAGGGCCTGGGCGCCGCCATGGCGGAGCAGCGCGAGCTGGACTTCCTTCGGGTGTTGCGAAACGTGCCCGCGGTGAGCGAATTGCGCCACCTCGACCTCGCGGGCAAGGAGCAGCTGCGGGTTTCCCGCCTGGATCCCGACGTCGCGGGCAGCCAGGAAGATTTCTCCAAGTCGCCCAAGTTCCTCGAGGCGAAGGGCGGTAAGACGTACTGGAGTCCCGTCTATCTCAAGAACGAAGCGGAGCCCTTCGTCACGCTCGGGGTGCCCGTCGGCAAGTACGCGGTCGAGGTGACGACGGCCGAGGTGAGCCTCGGGCCCGTGATCAAGCTGGTGACGCAGATCGACGTGGGCCCCGGCGGCTATGCCTACGTGGTGGACTCGCGCAATCGGCTCGTGGCCCACCCGGACAGGGGGATGCTGCGAGAATTCCGGGATCTCTCCGGCCTCTCCCAGGTGAAGGCGGCGAGGATGGAGCGTCCGGCACCTGGTGACGCCGGCCACGCCGCGGTCGTCGCCGACGGCTTGAGCGGCGGCCGGGTGCTCGCCGCGCATGCCGCCATCCCGCCCCTTGGCTGGTTCGTATTCGTGGAGCGTCCCGCGGCAGACGCCTACGCGCCCTTGCGGGCCCCGATCATTCGAAGCGCCGTCATCTTCGTGCTGGGCCTCTTGCTGTCGATTCTGGCCAGCCTCCTCCTCGCCCGACGCATGGTCGCGCCCATCCGCGTGCTGCAGGAAGGCGCGACGCGTATCGGAGCCGGCACGCTCGACCAGCCGATCCAGCTCCGCACGGGCGACGAGATCGAAGGCCTCGCCGTCTC
>DATGCY010000072.1:0-11892 GCA_035311385.1 Candidatus Methylomirabilota bacterium | reverse complement strand
AAGCTGCCCCCGCTGGCCTATAACCCGAAGGAAGCCCGCGAGCGACTGAAGAAGGCGGGCTACAAGGGCGAGGAGATCTTCATCGAGACCACGGTGGCCTACGTCTCCCAAGACAAGGCCATGTCCGAGGCCATCGCGGGCATGTGGAAGGACGTAGGCGTCAACGTCAAGGTCGAAGTCATCGAGTACTCGGTGCGCGCCCAGAAGGGCCGTGAGAGGAGCTTCAAGGGCCTCTGGTGGTCCGATCCCACCTCCACCCTCGGCGACCCGGACGGCATGATGTGGCGCCTCCTCGGCCCCGGGGGCCCGATGGACTACTGGCGCGAGGCGAAGTTCGACGAGCTCGGCAACGCCGCTCGCTTCTCCGTGGACGAGAAGTTCCGGGGCGAGGCGTATCGAGAGATCACCAAGATCTTCCTTGAGAACCTGCCGTGGATTCCCGTGATCCAGCCCTACGAGGACTACGGGATGCAGAAGTACGTCGAGTTCACCCCGAACCCCAACCAGCAGTTCGAGGTCCGGCGCTTCAACTTCAGGTTCCGTCGCGCCTAGTCGGCTCGCGCGGAGGCCGGATCCGGGAGGGGCGCCGCCTTTGCCGCGCCGTGTCCGCTTGTCGGTGTGGGCCGTCCGGCGCCGCTCGACAGGCGGGCGGACGGCGCGATGGCCCGGGTAGCGCCGCGTCGGGCATCATGAGGCCAGGAGGTGACGCTCGATGCCGTGCGATCCGTCCATCTTCGAGGAAGTTCCCATCTTCTCGCTGCTCGACGCGGATGAGCGGGCGGTACTGTCCGAGCAGGTCGAGCTCAGACGATTCGCCCCGCGACATCGCATCTACAAGAGCGGCGACCCCGGCGGCAAAGCGTTCATCGTGGTGAAGGGGCAGGTGGAGGTGGCCGTCATCGATGAGGACAACCAGGAAGTCGTTCTCGACCGACCGGCGGCCGGGGAGATGTTTGGCCTCGCCTCTATGCTGGCTGCGTCTCCGCACGCCACCACGGCGACGGCGGTCGAGGACACCACGGCCATCGAGATCGATCGCCACGACCTCACCAACCTCCTGCAGCGCAAGCCGTTGGCCGGCCTCGACATGCTCACCACCGTCGGCCGCCACTTCCAGGCGGCCCAGGAGCTGGTCCGTTCACGGGCGGCCCGCAATCCCAACGAGGTGATCGCCGAGCAACTGACGGTGGGGGATCGACTGGCCGACGGTGTCGCGCGCTTCGGCGGCTCCTGGGCCTTCATCATCTCCTTCGGTGTGGTCCTCGTGGCGTGGGTGTGGGTGAATCTGATGCTCGCGAGTCGGGCGTGGGATCCCTATCCGTTCATTCTGCTCAACCTGGTGTTGTCCATGTTGGCTGCCGTGCAGGCGCCGATCATCATGATGAGCCAGAACCGACAGGATGCGAAGGACCGCCTGCGCAGCGAGCTCGACTTCGCGGTGAACCGGAAAGCGGAGAGCGAGATCATCCAGCTCGCGGCCCGCCTCAATCGCCTCGAGGATCGGCTGGACGACATCCACCACGACGTCAACGAGTTGAGGCCGCGGTGAGGGAGTGAGCGACGCGAGCGAGCTCAAGAAGAGAGCCGGCGAGGACAACGCCTATGTGATACACGGCTGGCGCCATCGGGCCATCGCGCGCACCGTCCCCCTCGGGGTTTGGTCCTGTTCCTGTTCTGGCAGGCTCTCCCGCCTGCCGCGGCAGGGCAGGGGACGGCCGCCGAGCCGTCGAGCCGGGCCACGCGCGAGGCCCAGGTCCCCGAGAAGGCCCGCGAGGTCCTCGCAGAGATCCAGAAGCGGAACGGGGAGCCGTTGCCGGGGTACGTGGGCGGGCGTGTGTTCGGCAACCGAGAGCGCCGGCTGCCGCACGGCGACTATCGTGAGTACGACGTCAATCCGAAGAGGCCGGGGAAGAACCGCGGAACGGAGCGCATCGTGATCGAGCAGCGGACGGGGAAGGCGTACTATTCGCGCGATCACTATGAGACGTTCACGCCGATGAACTGAGCGGCCATGAACCCGCTTCACTCCACCAACCCACCCTGGGTGCATCTGGTCGTCCTCGATCGCGGGGACAAGCCCGAGTCCGCGCTCGCCGTGCCGTCCGGTTTCGCGACGCGGACCATCGATGGCCGCCGCGCCCGGACCAAGGATGGGCTCCTGTTCGAGCTGGCGCGAGCGCTCGAGTTCCCCGCGGGCAGCGGCCGCAACTGGGATGCCCTCGAGGAGCTCCTCGCCGATCTCGAATGGCTGCCCGCCACGGGCTACCTCATCGTCGTGACCGACGCGGACCAATTGCTCGCCGAGGACTCCGAGGGCTACGACACGTTCATCCAGATCGCGAAGGACGTAGCCGAGGAGTGGGCGGTCCCGCGCCACGGGGTCGGGGCGCGCCCTGCCGTGCCCTTCCACGTTTGTCTCGTCGTCGACCGCGGCGGCGTTCGCGCCCGCACGAACTGGGGAGCGCCGCTCCTGGCCATCGAGCGGAAGCCGGGATGAGCACGCCGGCACGTCGGCCCGACTAGCTCTCCGGAAGCGCCAAGTCGCGGCGGCGCAGCTCCTCACCGGTGAGCCGCGCATCGTAGATGGAGCGCGCGTTGATGAGGCGTGCCGTCAGGGTGGCGGTCGTCACGGCCAGGAGCAGGGGCAGGATGAACGATCGTATGTGTCCCGTGAGCTCGACCATGAGGACGACGGTGGAGACGGGGCCCTGCGTGGTCGCGGCGACGAGGGCGGCGGCGCCGACGAGGGCGAACAATCCGGGGGGCACCCCCGGCCAGAAGAGCGACCACCCATGGCCCAGGACGCCGCCCAGCAGCGCACCCACCGCGAGTGACGGCGTGAACAATCCCCCGGGCGTGCCGCTGCCCAGGCACAGCAGGGTCGCCGCCGGTTTGAGGAGCAACAGGGTAAGCAGGAGCCACGGGCCGATCTGTCCGGTGAAGGTGAGCTCCGCCACGTCGCGGCCGTTTCCCAAAATCTGAGGGAAAGGGATGGACACCGCGCCCAGGAGCCCGAGGGCCAGTGGGGGCGCGGCGAGACGGAGCCAGCCTCGCGGCCGGTGGGTGTCGGCCCACGCTACCGCTCGGACGAAGAGCACGGCGACCACACCGGCGACCAGCCCGGCCGGCAACGCCCAGGCCACGACGGAGAGCGAGCTCGTGTAGGCCGGAATCTGATAAGTGGGCGCATCAGGCAGGAACAGCCACGACACGCCCGTCGCGATCACCGACGTGAGGAGGGCCGGCAGCACGAAGCGGGGCGCCAGGTCTCTGCGCACCACCTCGAGTGCGAACAGCGCGCCGCCCAGCGGCACACCGTAGGCCGCGGCGAAGCCGGCGCCGGCGCCGCAGGCGACGAGCAGCCGTCGCGTCTCGTCCGGAAGACCGGCCGCGTCCGAGGCTGTGTTGGCGATCACCGCTCCCGCCTGCTTGGGGGCTCCCTCGCGTCCGAGGGAGGCGCCCATGCCCACCACCACGATCGAGAGCACCGCGCTGCCGAACGTACGCAGGGCGGGCATGCGGCCCGCCTGAAGCCAGATGGCCGTGGTTACGTCGATGCTGCTTCCCGCGAGCCGGCCCAGCAGGAACTGCCCCACGCCGGTGAGCAAGCCCGCGGCCACCAGCACGGCGAGATGTCGGGGCCAGTCGGCGTGGGAGGCGGCGTCGAGCAGGTCCATCCCCGCGCCCGGCCAGAGCGTGTGCTGCACCACATACAGCAGGTCCATGAGGGCGGCCGTGGCGAGCCCGGTACCCGCGCCGGTGACGACCACGGCGAGCCAGAACGTCGCCGCGGCCTGCCGCGCGCCCAATGTCGCCAACCGCAGCTAGGCCTGGCGTCGGCGCAGCATCTGCTGGAGACTCTGACGGGTGAGCCCGAGACGTTCCGCGGCGCGAGTCTTCGACCCGCACTCCCGCAGCGCATCCTCGATCATGCGACGCTTGAGCGCCTCGACGGCCTCGTTGAGCGTGCGCTGCGCCGGCGCCGCTCCGGCGCCGGCCGCGATGCGCTCGGAGAGGTGCGCGGGTCGGATCGCGTGGCCGTCGTCGGCGAGGGCCACGGCGCGCTCCAGCTCGTTCTCCAGCTCGCGCACGTTCCCCGGCCACGGATACACGCGAAGCATCTGGAGCGCGTCGGGGCCGAGCGACGGCACGGCGCGGCGCGCGCGCCGGCAGGCCTCCCGCAGCAGGTATTCGGCGAGGGCGGGAATGTCCTCCGCCCGATCACGAAGGGGCGGGAGGCGGATCGGGAAGACGTTGAGGCGGTAGTAGAGATCGCGGCGAAAGCGGCCGGCGGCCACGTCGGCCTCGAGATCGGCGTTGGTGGCGGCGATGACGCGAACGTCGACGCGGCGAGTGGTCCCCCCGCCGACCCTCCGCACCTCGCCTTCCTGCAGCACGCGGAGCAGGCGCTGCTGCATCGCGGGAGACGTCTCGCCCACCTCGTCGAGGAAGATGGTGCCGCCATCGGCTTCCTCGAAGAGGCCCTTGCGTTCGCCGACTGCCCCCGTGAACGCCCCGCGAGTGTGGCCGAACAGCTCCGACTCGAGGAGAGTGTCGGGGAGGGCTCCGCAGCTCTGGGCCACGAACGGCTTGGCTCGGCGAGGTCCGTTGCCGTGGATGAGATGGGCGAAGAGCTCCTTGCCCGTGCCCGTCTCTCCGAGGAGGAGCACGGTGGTGTCTCCGTCGAGGACCTTGCGCGCGAGCTCGACCGCGGGACGGAGCCCGTTCTCCGCGCCCACGAGGCTGTCGAAGGACGCTGGCTTGTCGCGCCCCGCCGTCGCCTCGCGCCGGAGCGCGTTGTAGGCTAGCTCGAGCTCATCGCGCAGCCGCGTGTTCTCTCGGGCGAGATGCCAGCGCTCGGCCGCTCGCCGCACGATGACGAGGAGCTCGTGGGGATCCCAGGGCTTGGGGATGAAGTGGTAGATCCGGCCGGTGTTGATCGCCTCCATGAGGTTGTCCACATCGGTGTAGGCGGTGAGCACGATCCGCACGGCATCCGTCAGTTCCTGGCTCCGGCGCAGCAGCTCGACCCCGGTCATCCCCGGCATCCTGTGATCGGTCACGATGACCGCCAGCTCCGGCTCGGCGGCGAGACGGGCGAGAGCTTCCTCGCCGTGGCCGGCGCGCAACACTCGGAACTCGGCGGCGAGGATCGCCTCGAGGGAGTCGAGCACGCGCGGCTCGTCGTCTACGATCAGGATCGTCGTCTCGTCCACGAGCCCTCCCCGGGGAGTCGCGCCACGCATCGATCGGGCAACGCTGCGATCATCCGGCCGTTGCAGGTCCCGAAGCAAGGGCTCGGACGAGGGGGAGCCGCAGGGCGAACAACGCCCCCCCGGCAGGGAGGTTCTGCGCCCGGATCTCCCCGCCGTGCTTGGTGATGATCTCGTAGCTGATGGACAGGCCGAGGCCGGTGCCCTCTCCCACGGTCTTGGTGGTGAAGAATGGATCGAAGATACGCGCCAGCGCGGCGGGCGCGATGCCGGAGCCGGTGTCGGCGATCTCGACCACGGCCATTGGGCCGTCCTGTCTCGTCTCGATGGTGATGGTGCCGGGTCCCGTGATGGCCTGGGCGGCATTGGCGAGCACGTTCAGGAAGACCTGGTCGATCTCGGAGCGAACGCATTCCATCGGAGCCAGCGACCCGTACTTCCGGACCACGGTGATCCGGTCCTTGAGCAGGTGATTGAGCAGGGTCAGGCTCGAGTCGAGCTCCTCGTGCAGGTCGACGGGCTGCCAGACGTCGTCCGAGGTCCGCGTGAACACGCGCAGGTCGCCCACGATCTTGCGCGTCCGCTCCGCCCCCTCCCGGATGCCGGAGATCATGGGATCGAGGTACTTGAGGGCGTAGTCGAGCTTGAGCTCCTGCCGCCTCGCCTCGACGCGAGCATGGTCGGCCTCGGGCAGCCTGGTCTCCTGGTACGTGTCGAGCATGCCGCGCAGGCGCTGGACGAAGTCGGCGAGGGTGGACACGTTGGAGGAGATGAAGCCGATGGGATTGTTGAGCTCGTGGGCAACCCCGGCCACGAGCTGACCAACCGAGGCCATCTTCTCTCTCTGGATGAGCTGGTGCTGCGTCGCCTGGAGATCCCGATAGGCGCTTCGCAGCTCCTCGTTGGTGGCGCGGAGCTGCTCCGTGCGCACTCGCACCTTGTCCTCGAGGCCGCGGGAGAGATCCTCGATGGTCTGGAAGCTCGCGGCGCGGTCGATGGCGAGGGCCACGTGGCTGGCCACCGCACCGAGCAGATCCACGTCACCCGGGACGAAGCGCCCGGGGGTGCTCGCGGTGACAGTGAGCACGCCGAACACCTGCTCGCGCACGCGCAGAGGCACCGCCACGAAGCTCTGCACCTGATGGGCGCGCACGAAGGCCCGATGGACGGGCTCCGTAGCGTGATCCACGTCGTTGACGAGTACGGATTGGCCAGTGATGGCGGCGCGGGCGGTGGCGCTCGACGCCGCCTCGAGAGGAATCTCCAAGCCCTCGAAGGAGTGCTCCTCCGCGTGACTGCCCGCCACCCGGTGGCCTCGTAGCACATGCTGCTCGCGGTCCACCAGCGACAGGTAGGCCCTCTCGTAGCCCATGCCGTGCACGAGCCGATGCAGCGCCTGGTCGTAGATCTTCTCCGGGTCGAGGGTAGCGCCCACCGCCGCGCTGAGGTCGGTGAGAAGCGACAACTGCTCGATGCGGGACTCGAGCTCGACGAATTTCTTCTCCAGCTCGAGATTCGAATAGATGATCTCCTCGGACTGGAGATCGAGCAGACGCTGGGTGTGGCGCCGCTGCGACGCCTCGCGGAGCGCGAAGCCCAGCGAGACTCCCGCGAGGAGAGGCAGCGGCGCCGCCGTCAGGAGAGGCCAGCCCGCCCCGGTCGCGACGTCGAGGACACCGAGGAGCACGGTGCCGGCGCCCCCGACCAGGCTCGGCGTCCAGAAGAGGGGGCCTCGCGACGGATTCTTCCAGTGGACGTCCCAGCGGCAGGCATCGTCGCCGCGAGCCGCGCAGGTGCGCTCGCGAACCTGGGCGCGTGGCAGGCCCCAGTTGGTCGGGAGGCGCTCGAACTGCACCTTGCGCCAGGTGCAGTTCCAGATCGGAATGGTCTGGCCGGGCTGGGGCGTCCAGCGGAAGCGGGCCCGACGGCGACCCACCCGGACGATGTCGAGCTTGAAGAAGCCCCGACTCTGTTGGCTGCAGATGATCTCCGTCCGCTGATAGGCGGCGCGCGGGTTGCCGATGCCCATGGAGTACGTGCCGAGATAGGAGCGCTCCTCGCGCGGCTTCCAGTCCATGAACGACTCGCCGTAGCGCCGCGCCCAGCCCTCCTCGTCGGGATCGTGCATGAGCTCTCGGCAGGTCCTCACCAGCTCGCCGGCCACCGCGAGAGGCAGCCAGTTGTGATCGGCCATGAGGTAGTCGCGGGACCGTCCCGCGATGTGGCAGATCGCCGCGACGCCCTCGGGGCCGACCTCCTTCTCCACGAAGGGGATGAGTCCCTTGGTGAAGATGCAGTTGACCTCGCCAGGCATCAGGCGCCGTCAGCTCCGCTGGTGCACGAAGGTGGACGTGATGTTCACGGGCCTGGCGAGAGTATCGCCCACGGGGGACTTGCGGTCGATCGTCTCCTTGCACCGCTGCACGCGCTCGGTGGGAGCCGGACTCTGGATGGTCACCGTGTAGCGGATGTCCGTGAAGCCATTGGGCACGGTCTTGTCGTGACCGAGCAGACCGCGGAAGTCGATATCGGCCTCCATCTCCACGCTCAGGCCCTCGATGGACACGTCGAAGAGCGCGGCGTTGGCGGCGATCCCCGAGGTGATGCAGCCGGCGAAAGCGGCCAGCATCGTCTCCGCGGCGGTCGCCGCGGCATCCACGCCGCCCAGACCGGCCGGGGCGTCCATCGTGACGAAGAAGCGCCGGGTCGGAGGCGTGGCGGCCTTGCCGAGCACCTCGTGCGTCCCGACCTCGACGAGGGCCTTGACGCCCCGCTGCCAGGTTGAGCGCAGCTTCACCGTACGCTTGCCGAGCGCGGGGTTCTCGCGGACCTTCCGATCCAGCTCCTTCATGCCGTCCACGTCGACGTCGTTCAATCCGAGTGCCATGGCTCTCCTCCTTGAGGTCTCAAGGTCGGTTCGGGCCTGAGGGTTCTCGCCGGGCCATGTCCTTAGAGCAGCCCGGCGATGAGCTGGGCGGCGCGGTCGGTGCCGTCGAGCGGCACGTCGGCGGAGTCGACCGGCTTGCCCAGATGCTCGAGCATGGCCGCACCCAGCGCCTCGGGGCTCGTGGCGTCGAAGTCGAGACGGACCCCGGCCCCGAGGCGATCGAGCCGCCGCGCCACGTGCAGCTGCTGCTCGAAGTGATGACGGAGGGGGAAGTAGAGGAATGGGGTGCGGAGCGCGGCCAGCTCCATGGTGGTGGTGAGGCCGCCCTGCACGACGGCGAGATCGACGGCGGCGTGATGCCGGAAGAGATCCGGCACGAAGGCGCGCAGCTCGACGCGGGGCCCCCACGCCGATTCCATCTCGCTCAGCCGCGGGCCTCCCACGAGGATCAGGCGCGTCTCCGGGATCTTCGAGGCGATCAGGGAGAAGGCCTCCGCGCACTTGCGGAGGAGGCTCCGCCCCACGCGGGTGCCCCCGACGGAGGCGAGGATCACGCGCTCATCGGCGCGATAGCCGAGGTCGGCCCGCAGGGCGGCACGGTCGGAGAGGGTCCGGGGATCGAAGTGGAACGTGTAGCCGGAGAAGCGGAAGTGCTCCCGCGCCCACTGCCGCATGTTCGGGAGATCGGGGCCGAACTCGCGATCGAGCACGTCCGCCTCGTCTCCCACCATCAGCGACAGGTCGCGCACGTCCGGGTGGAGGCGGAGGTGGTCGATGTTCTCCGCGTTCTTCTCCCAGCAGCGGATGAACTCGGTCGACGTGCGGTCCTCTCGCATGGGAAGCATGCCGATGAAGTCGGTGAGGAAGGCGTAGGGCGCCCGCTTCAGCTCGGGGTTCTCGTGGAGAAAGTAGTCGAGGTCCCAGCCCTCGTCGCCGATCCATAGATCGTAGCGCTCGCGCTCCACCACGTCGGCGAGGGTCATGAAGTTCGCGGTGAGGATCTCGTCCATGTCCCACAGCGCGTTGAAGGCGTGGAGCTCGTGGTCGGCGGACCAGCTCTCGAAGTGCTGGCTCTCGTTCTGGAGGAGGCGCGTGGCGGGATGCAGCCGCTCCCCCCAGTGCCGAACCACGCGGTCGGCGGGATCGGCCGCCAGGAACTCGACGACGACGTCGGGATGCCGCTCCCGGAGGCGCCGCGCGATGGCGAGATCGCGCTGGATGTGTCCGAGCCCGATGGGGCTCGAGAGCCACAGCACGCGCCGCTGGCTCTCTCGGGGGGGGCGGCGGGGCGTCAGCGACCGCGCGGGTGCGACGACCCGTCGCTCGGTAGTGGGCGGGATGGTAGCCTCGACCACCTCGCGATCGAGCACGAAATCGCGGATGAGGCGGTTGATCTTCACGGCATCCCGGCCGAAGAGGCCGTGCCCGCCGCGGTCGAAGGTGACGAGGCGCGCTCCGGGAATCGCCGCCACCATCTTTTGGGCATGGGAGTACGGCACGATCTTGTCGTGGGTCCCGTGCAAGGCGAGGGTGGGCACGCGAACCTGGCCGAGTAGGTCGTAGAGGTTGACGCCGTCGATGGCTCGCAGTGACTCGATCAAGATCTCGGGCGTGGTTTCGCCGGCCCAGGCGACGCAGTCCTCGATGCCCTTGAGGGAGTGCGGCTCGGGGAAGATGCGGGTGAAGAGACGCTGCCGCCAGTTGTCGAAGTCGTCGCGGATGACCCGCGCCACGCGCTCCTCGAAGGGGTGCGGCACCGACTCGGCATACTGGCCGGAGAGGAGGATCAAGTGCGAGAGCCGCTCGGGATGGGCGACCGCGTACCGGAAGGCGAGCGGCGCCGCGCATGAAAAGGCGACGAGGGCCAGAGGCGGCCGCCCGATCTCCTCGAGCACCGCGCATAGGTCGTCGTACCGCGCGTCGAGGTCGTAGCCACCGGGCGGCCGGTCCGATCGCCCGTTGCCGCGCGGATCCATCGTGATGACGCGGAAGTAGCGCGAGAGATACGGGATCTGGTGCTTCCACATCCGGCTGTACGTGACCACCTGGCACTGGGGCAGGAGGAACAGATCGCGAGCGCCGCGTCCCGTGACCTGGTAGAAGATGCGCGCGCCCGGCCGGTGAACGTACATGAGGTGGGCCCGGATCAGTCTTGCCGCCGGCCCCGGGCCATCTCGTAGAGGACGAGCGCCGCTCCGCCGCGGACGGTGGCGCGCTTGTCGGCGGGGACGAGGCGGACCCTGGTGCCTTCGAGGAGACCGGGAAGCGTCCGATGCTGAGCCCGGCGCAGGATGTCCTCCCGCAGCGGAGCCAGCGAGGTCGCGACCCCTCCCGTGATCACGATGGCCTCCGGGTTCAGCAGGTTGACGAGCGCTCCGATGCCCATGGCGAGGGCTTCGCAGGCTTCGTCGACCACCGCGCAGGCGAGGGGATCGCCGCTCGCCGCCGCCTCGAAGAGGAGCGCCGAGCCGATGCGGTTCGGATCGTTACCGGCTCGCGTCAGCACGATCGAGCCAGGGTAGTGGTCGAGACGCTCGCGGGCCCGCTCCGCCATCATCCCGCCCGCCAGGTACGTCGAGAGACAACCGGACCGCCCACACGCGCAGATGGGGCCGTTGAAGCTCACGGCGAGATGTCCGATTTCCCCCGCGCTGTGAAGGTGACCGCGAACGAGCTGGCCGTCCAGGATCAGGCCGCCTCCCATCCCCGTCCCGATGGCCAGCGTCACCAGCGAGGAGACGCCGCGGTCGGGGCCGAACATCCACTCGCCCAGGGCGAGCGCGTTCACGTCGTTGTCGATGAAGACGGGGTAGCCACTCCGCTCCTGGATGAGGGCCACGAGGGGAACCGTGCTCAGCTCGGGGAGCCAGGAGCCCGGCACCGAACGGACGAACCCGTTCTCGACGTCGACGAGACCGGGAAGGCCGACGCCGATTCCGGCCACGTCACTCCAGCGCTCGTCCGCGGAGGCCAGGGCACGATCGATCAGCGCGAGAAGCGTGTCGACGACCCTGCCTTCCCCCTGGGTCGGGAGCTGGGCCGTGGCGAGGACGTTGCCGTCGGGGCACACGAGCCCGGCAGACATCGTGGAGGCGCCCACATCCACGCCGATCACTGGAGTCGTCGACATCGTCATATGCGCCGAAGCGGGCAAACGCTGTGCCATCGCGGAAGTCCAGTTCGGATGGTCTCCATCGGCTGGAGGGATGCAAGGGAATCTTGCAGGCCTCGAGTCCAACGCTCGACAAAACCTCATCGTGGATGACCGTCGAGGGGGCAAGCTGACATGGCGGGTCGCGCCTGTGCACGTGCAAGGTCGCCATGCCCCATCGGACATGGTCACGACTTCGGTCCGCCCGCCTGCCGCCTCCGCTTGCGCGTTCATGGTCCCGGGTTGCCACGACAGCTTGCGGGGCCAACACGCCGAAATCAAGGGCGAGTCCATCGGCGGTTTTCCTTCTATGCAATTTCAGCTTGCATCCACGCGCCAGGAACTCGTTGAAATTTCCACGGGCGCTCGGCGGGCACGCCACTTGCTCAGCGATCCGCCCGGAGCGCAGCTCAACATCGTGAACAGGAGGAGTGACCATGCATGGTCGTCGCCACACCGTCGTCGCCATCCTGATGTTCGCGGTCCTCGCCGCGTTCAGTGTGTACGCGCAGGAGCGCGGGCACGGGCACACCGTGGCCTTTCCGGACAGTCTCAAGTGGGTCGAGCCCGCGCCGCTCCCGGGGACGTCGATGGCCGTCGTGCAGGGCGATCCCGGCAAGGAGGGTTTATTCGTCTACCGC
>DATGCY010000071.1:0-2534 GCA_035311385.1 Candidatus Methylomirabilota bacterium | reverse complement strand
CGCCATCCTGCTGCAGGACGGCATCGGCGACACCATCCGCGTCTCCCTCACGCCCAAGCCCGGCGGCGACCGGACCGAAGAGGTGCAGGTCGCCCAGCAGATCCTCCAGTCCATGGGCCTTCGCAACTTCATCCCGCAGGTGACGGCATGTCCCGGCTGCGGGCGCACGACGTCCACGTTCTTCCAGGAGATGGCGGAGCAGATCCAGACCTATCTTCGCGAGCAGATGCCGGTGTGGAAGTCGAAGTACGCAGGCGTCGAGGAGCTCAACGTGGCGGTGATGGGGTGCGTCGTCAACGGTCCCGGCGAGAGCAAGCACGCGCATATCGGCATCTCCCTGCCCGGCACCTTCGAGGAGCCCAAGGCACCCGTCTTCGTGGATGGCGCGCTCAAGCTCACGCTGAAGGGCGATCGCATCGTTGCCGAGTTCCTCGAGATCCTCGACGACTACGTCGCGAAGCGCTACGCGGTCGCGAACAAGTAGCAGGGCTCGCCTCATTTCCGCGCACGTTCCCGCCTGGCGCACCGTTGCGCCTCGTTTTCACGACGCTTGGGCGCTCGCGCTGTCGGGGCTGCCCGTGCAGATCGCCGTCGACGGCCGCTACGACCGACGGCCGCGACGGAAAGAGATCAAGCGTGCCTTCGCCGAGGGCGCCACCATCTATATGCCGCAGATCCATCAAGTGCTGCCGCGCGTGGCGCGGCTCATAGCGCAGCTTCGGGCCACGCTCTTCGGCCCGGGGCGTGAGGAGTGCTCCTTCCTCTTCCTCGTCAACGGCAAGGACCGTCAGGGCTTGGGGCTCCACCATGACGGCGACGTCGACAGTGTGTGGCTGCAGCTCGAGGGACGGCGCACGGTGACGACGGGGCCGCCGGTCACGCGCGGCACGCCCCAGGATCTCGACGAACGGATGATCGGCCGCGGCTGGGCGACGCGGGATCTTCCCCCCGGCTCGCTGTTCTACCTGCCGCCGCGGACTCCACACCGTGTCGTATGCCGCGGCCGCTCGCTCGCCCTCTCCCTCACATGGAAAGCGGGCGCCGCTCCGCCCACGGGCGCTCGCGCCGCGCAGGCCCTCACATCGTGGGAGGTAACCTCCGGCCGGGCGAAGCCCATGCCGCGCCGCTCGGCCGAGAAGGTATGGACCCAGGTGCCCGTGTGCGCAGGCCCGGTGGACCGCCGGCGCCGCGATTTCCCTCTCTGGTTGCCGGGAGGCGTGGTGCGTCTCCCCGCCCGCTCTCACGCGCTCGCGCGCCGGCTCTCCACCATGCCGGCGCTCCGGCGCTCCAACCTAGACCTCGCCGCGCAGCCGCTCCTCGAAGCAGGTGTGCTCGGCTCGCGCGACCTGCCCCTGCGCATCGTGCCGGCCAGACCCGAGAGCCTCGACGGCTGGCGATTCGCCTGATCGGAAAGGAGATCCGCAGATTCATGGCACTCGACTACGAGATCGACACTGAACGGAAGCACATCCGGGTCACGGCCACGGGCGAGATCTCGCCCGAGCAGTTCGTCGACCTTCACGATCACTTCGCGGCCACTGACACGATCGAAGCGGATTTCTCGATCCTCTTCGATCTTCGCCACGCGCAGGTTCCTCGCGACGGCTTCACGGCGGATGGAGTGCGGACCCTTGCCGTCCTCCCGGCGATCCTCGATCCTGCCTCGCGGAGGGCGGTCGTGGTGCGGAGCGACTTCGGCTTCGGCATCGCCCGGATGTACGGGCTCCGGCGGGGCGATCGCATGACCGCCTTCGAGGTCTTCCGCGACCTCGGCGAAGCGGAGCGCTGGATCAAGCGCGGCTGAGAGCGCCCGCCGCCGGCCTCGCGCCGACGCTTGACAGCAGTTCGATAGTTTCATAGTATTCGAAATATGAAAACCATCGCCCGCCTGCCCCTGTCCCAGCTGGAGGCCGACGAGACCCACGTCGAGGCCTTCAAGGCACTCGGCCATCTCTCCCGCCTCCAGGTGTTCTTCTACCTCGTGCGCGCCGGGCGAGAAGTCCCGGTGGGCGAGATCCAGGCCGCGGTGGAGATCCCCGGCCCCACCCTCTCGCACCACCTTGACGCGCTCCGGCGCGCCGGACTCGTGGAGAGCCGAAAGGAAGAGCGGTACGTCTACTACTCCGTGCAGCGGGAGACGGCGACTACCCTGGCTCGCCTGCTCACCGCCTGCTGCTAGAAGGAGGCCACATGAGCGCCAAAGTCCACCTGCACATGCACGTGTCGGATCTCGGCAAGAGCCGCGACTTCTACGAGCGCTTCCTCGGTGCGGGGCCCGTCAAGGTGAAGACGGGCTACCTGAAGTTCCTGCCCGAGTGGGCGCCCGTGAACCTGGCCCTCTCCGAAGGCGGGCACGCCGCGGAGGGCACGGTGAACCACGTCGGCGTCCAGGTCGACACGGTGGCGGCCGTGATGGAACACCTCGCCCGCGTGAAGGCGGCCGGATTGCCGGTCCGCGAGGAGATGGGAGTCAACTGCTGCCACGCCAATCAAGACAAGTTCTGGGTCCAGGATCCGGACGGCGTCGAGTGGGA
>DATGCY010000070.1:0-4677 GCA_035311385.1 Candidatus Methylomirabilota bacterium | reverse complement strand
CGGCGAACACGACCTTCTTGAGCGGCTTGTCCTGCGCGTGGCTGGCCGCCTCCCACAGGCCGAGCACGATGCCCAGGATGGCGACGGCGGTGACGATGCGTTTCATCGAGTGTCCTCTCTTTCGGGGCCGGAGGCCCGGGTGGTGCTCACGCGCTGATGGTCTCGTCGGGCTCCGCCCAGAAGATCACGTGCCGCTGCACCGCCTGCATGACGAGGTGGAGGACCACCCCCATCACGGAGAGCAGGATGAGCACGGCGAAGACGCCGGCGACGTCGAGGGAGAAGTTGAACTGCAAGATCAGGTTGCCGAGCCCTTTCTGCGAGCCCACGAACTCGCCCACGATGGCGCCGAGCACGCTGAACACGATGGCGATGTCGAGCCCCGCGAACACGAAGGGCAGCGCGTTGGGAAAGGTCACGAGACGGAAAGTCTGCCAGCGGGTCGCCCGCAGCGACCGCATCAGGTCGAGCTTGGCCGCATCCACCGTTTTGAGGCCCACGATCACGTTGACGAGCACAGGGAAGAAAGCCACCATGCCCGCGATGATGACCTTGGAGGAGATGCCGAAGCCGAACCACACGATGACGAGGGGCGCGATGGCGATCTTGGGCAAGGTTTGCAAGGCGACGAGGTAAGGATAAAACGTCCGCTCGACGAGCCGGAACTGCGCGATGATCGCCCCCAGCACGATGCCCGCCACCGCCGCGATGACGAAGCCCACCAGCGCCTCGAAGAGGGTGATCCAGAAGTTCGTCAGGTAGAGCCCGGTCCGCACGCCGCGCCCGAGGGCGCCCGCCACTGTGCTGGGCGCGGGCACGAGGAAGTTCGGGACGTTCCAGGCGCGCACTACCCATTCCCACAGGGTCACGAAGAGCACGAACACGAGGGGGATGAGCACGGCCTGGGGGCGATTGCGCACGTAGAGAACGGGGTCCTCGCGCAGCTCTGCCCAGGCGGAGCGCTCCCGGGTCTTCCCCCTGATCATTTCCGCACTCGCCTCGTCGCTTGAGGCAGGGCCTCGGCTCGAACGGCGACCCTCTCCCCCTTCGGGGACGAGGGAATCCAGGGCGCTCAATCGAGCCACCCGCGGGCGTCGAAGAGGTGGCGGATCCGGCGCGTATACACGCCGAACTCGTCGGAGGCCATCATGTCGAGGTCGCGCGGCCGCGGCAGCCGCACCTCCACGATCTCCTTGATGCGCCCCGGGCGCGCCGACATCACGATGACGCGATCGGCGAGGAAGGCCGCCTCGGGAATGGAGTGCGTGATGAACACGATCGTCTTGCCCGACTCCTTCCAGATGCGCAGGAGCTCGAGGTTCATGAACTCGCGCGTCATGGCGTCGAGAGCCCCGAAAGGCTCGTCCATGAGGAGGAGCGACGGATCGTGCACGAGGGCCCGCGCGATGGCCACACGCTGCCGCATCCCGCCGGAGAGCTCGTGGGGATACTTGTCCTCGAATCCAGTCAGGCCCACCAGGGCGAGCAGATCCATGGCGCGCTCGCCCGAGCGCGCGCGATCGAGGCCGAGCACCTCCACGGGGAGCATCACGTTGTCGAAGACGGTGCGCCACGGGAGGAGCACGGGATCCTGGAACACGATGCCGATGTCGCGACTCGGCTCGTCCACGGACTGCCCGCGAAGGGTGACGCTGCCCGCGGAGCGCTGGAGCAGCCCGGCGAGGATCTTCAGGAGGGTGGTCTTCCCGCAGCCCGACTGCCCCACGATGGTGATGAATTCCCCTGCCGCGATCTCCACGGAGATGCCCGCGAGGGCGTGCACCTGAGTGCGGCCCCGGGTGGCATACGTCTTCTCGAGGCTCGACACCACGATCAGGGGCGTGCTCACCACCGGGGCAACTTCGATGACGACACTCGTGCACTCACGGGGATTGCAGGATAACCCTGGCCGCGCTTGACAGCAAGCCTCGGAATGACTTACACGGTGTCCATCCCGGGCGCCGCTGGCCCCATCCGCGGGGCCGCTCGCCCCTCATGCCTCGACGAACGACATCGCAAGGAGCACACGCATGCGCGAGCAGGATCCGCGACCCACTCTGATCGACCGCCGCCGCTTCATCGCCACGAGTGGAGCCGCCCTCGTCGTGGCGAGCGCGCCGCGAGTGGCCGCCGGGCAGGCCAAGCGCAGCGGCGAGATCGCCGCGGGACTCTCCGAGCGCATGCTGACCCTCGATCCCGCCAACCACTACTCGATCTCCACCACCTCCGTCCTCCGGCACCTCTTCGATCCCCTCATCGACGTGACCAACGACTCCAAGTTCGTTCCCGCCCTCGCCGAGACGTGGCGGCCCGTGAACGCCACGACCTGGCGATTCACCCTGCGCAAGGGCGTCACCTTCCACGACGGCACCCCATTCAACGCGGATAGCGTGGTGTTCACCCTCAAGCGCGTGCGGGATAACACCAAGCTGATCAAGTCCTTCGTGTACCAGGACCTCGCGGAGGTCGAGAAGGACGGGGACTATGGCGTCGTCGTCACTACCAAGCGTCCCTTCGGCTCGCTGCCCTCGCATCTCACCATGCTCGGCATGCTGCCCCCGAGCGCGGGCAAGGGCGAGGAGGCCTTCTTCCAGAAGCCGATCGGCACCGGCCCCTTCCGCTTCGTCTCGTGGACGCACGGCGATCAGATCGCGCTCACCGCGAACCCGAGCTACTGGAAGCCCGGCATCCCCAAGGTGGAGAAGCTCACCTTCCGGTTCATCCCCGAGCTCTCCACGCGCACGGCCGCCCTCCGCGCGGGCGAGCTGCAGGTCATCGACCGCGTCACCCCCGATCTCGTCGAGACCCTCAAGGGCACGCGCGGAGTCAAGGTGGTGGACGTGCCCGCCATCGAGGCGCAGCGCTGGATCTTTCAGCTCGGCAAGGAGCCGGTGAAGGACCAGCGGCTGCGCCAGGCTATCTCGCTCGCCATCGACCGCAACGTGATCATCAAGGAGCTCCTCAGGGGCTACGGACGTCCCGTGGACAGTCCCGTGCCGCCCGGCCTCATCGGCCACACCACCCTGCCCCCCAAGAACTACGATCCCGAGAAAGCGCGGCAGATCCTCAAGCAGGCGGGGATGTCGAACGTCAGCGTCGACATCGTGCTCATGAAGGACTTCTACCCCAAGCAGCTCGAGATCACCCAGGCGGTGGCGGCCATGCTGAGCGACGTGGGCATCAAGCTCAACATCAAGAACCTCGAGATCGCCACCGCGCGCGAACAGCGCACCGCGGGCACCTACGACCTCTTCTTCTCCGGGTGGGCGCACATGCCCCACGATCCCGATTGGTACTTCGGCCAGTGGTTCACCAAGGCGGGCTCGGAAAAGCTGACGCGCTACTCGAACCCCAAGGTGGAGCAGCTCATCGCGGAGGGCCGCGTGCCCGATCCCAAGGTGCGCCAGGCCAAGTACGAGGAGCTCGAGCGCATCGTGTGGGACGAGGAGGCGGAGCTCTGGCTCTACTACACGGTGGCCATCTACGGGGTGAGCGAGCGGCTCAGGAACTTCGAGGCGCGGCGCGACTACTACGTCCTCCTGAGTGACGTCAGCATCGCCTAGCCGGCCCCCCTCCGGCTCCCGCGGTCCCCACGACGGATGAGAACCTACGTCCTCCGCCGGCTCGCCCAGTCCGCCCTCACCCTGCTCGGTGTCTCCGTGCTGGTGTTCGTGATCCTCCGCGTGTTGCCCGGCGATCCCGCGCGCATGCTCCTGCCCGACGGCGCCCCCGAATCCGCGGTGGCCGAGCTCAACCGCCAGCTCGGGTTGCGCGAGCCTTTCGTCGTCCAGTACGGGCTCTTTCTGGGCAGCGTGGCCCGCGGCGACTTCGGCCAGTCCTTCCAGTACCGTGCCCCCGCCCTGCGCGTGGTCCTCGAGCGTCTGCCCGCCACCGTGCACCTCACCCTGGCCGCTATGCTCATTACCATCGCCGCCGGCGTACCCCTCGGCATCTTCACCGCGGTGCGCCGCGGCACCCGCTACGACGTGGCGGGAACCATCGTGGCCGTCCTCGGCCAGTCCCTGCCCAACTTCTGGCTCGGCATCATGCTGATCCTGCTCTTTGGCGTCGCCCTGCGCTGGCTGCCCACCTCCGGCTTCGCGAGTTGGACCTCGCTCGTGCTCCCCGCCGTCACCCTCGCCGCCTTCCCCACCGCGCTCGTGGCGCGGCTCACGCGCTCGAGCATGCTCGAGATCCTGAACCGCGACTACATCCGCACCGGCCGCGCCAAGGGGCTGGCCGAGCGGAGCGTGGTGTTCCGCCACGCTCTCCGGAACGCGGCCATTCCCGTGCTCACGGTGATCGGCCTACAGATCGGCGCCCTCCTCGGCGGCGCCGTCATCACCGAGTCGATCTTCGCGTGGCCCGGCATGGGCAAGCTCATCGTGGACGCCATCTTCTTCCGCGACTTTCCCGTGGTGCAGACGGTGCTGATCCTCTCCGCCACCGTGTTCGTGGTGATCAACCTCGCCGTGGATCTCCTGTACACGGTGATCGACCCGCGGATTCGGTACCTCTGATGGTGCCCCGCGGGACGCGACGGCACCCCGCCATGGCGATCGGGGGCTGCCTCCTCGGGCTCGTGGTGGTGGCGAGCCTCTTCGCTCCCGCCCTCACCATCTACGATCCGCTCAAGCCGAGCTTCAGCCAGCGGCTCGTCCCGCCGTGGGGGCTCGG
>DATGCY010000069.1:0-9400 GCA_035311385.1 Candidatus Methylomirabilota bacterium | reverse complement strand
CAAGGTGCCGGTGATCCTCGCGGGACGCGTGAGCACGCCCGAGCAGGCGGAGCGGGTGCTCGCCGCTGGTGTGTGCGACATGGTCGGCATGACGCGCGCCATGATCGCCGACCCCGAGATGCCGAAAAAGGCCATGGAAGGACGCCTCGACGACATCCGCACCTGCGTGGGAGCGAGCGAGGGCTGCATCGGCCGCTTACGCCAGGGCAAGGCGATCACCTGTGTTCAGAACCCGCTGATCGGGCGCGAGGAGGAGCTCGGCATCATCACGCCCGCCCGGCGGTCTCGGCGCGTGCTCGTGGTCGGAGGCGGCGTGGGAGGTCTCGAGACGGCGCGGGTGGCCGCGCTGCGTGGCCACAAGGTGACGTTGCTGGAGGCGGCGCCCGCCCTCGGCGGCCAGGTCTTGGTCGCCGCGCGCGCGCCCAAGCGCGAGGATTACGCGGCCATCGCCCACTGGCTCGTCGGCCAAGTGCGGAAAGCTGGAGTGGATGTGCGCCTCAACGCGCCCGCCGACGTGGCCGACGTGCTCAGGCTCGGCGCCGAATCGGTGGTCGTGGCCACGGGCGCCGTCCCACGCGTGCCGCAGATCCCCGGCGTGCACTTGGCTCACGTGACGACGGCCTCCGACGTCCTCACGGGACAGATCCGGCCGGGTGCGCGCTGCGTCGTGGTGGACGAGGACGGCCACTTCACCGCCCCGACCACCGCGGATTTTCTAACGGGCAAGGGCTGTCAGGTCACCATCATCACGCGCTACTTCATGGTGGGGGAAGACATCGACGAGGGAGTGCGCTCGGACATCTACCAGCGTCTCTTCACCCAGGGCGTGGTGATCCATCCCATGACCCAGGCAGTCGAGATGCTCCCCGCGGGCCTGCGCACCCGCCACACCTTCTCCGGCGTCGAGACGGTGCTGGAGGCCGACACGGTGGTCCTCGCCTTCGGGGGCAAGGCCAACGATAGCCTCTTCCATCAGCTCACGGGCAAGGTGCCCGAGCTCACCATGATCGGCGACGCCGTGTCGCCGCGACGCATTCACGACGCGCTCCTCGAGGGCACGCGCGTGGCGAGGACGATCTGACCATGGCGCAACCAAAAACGGCGAGTGTCGTCATCATCGGGGGCGGCGTGGTGGGCTGCAGCATCGCGTATCACCTCGCCCGTCGCGGGCAGCGAGACGTGGTCGTCCTCGAGCGCGAGACGGTGGGCAGCGGGACCACGAGCAAGGCGGCGGGCGGCATCCGCGCGCAGTTTCCTACCGAGACGGAGATCCGCTTCTCCCTGGAGAGCCTCAAGGTGCTCCAGAACTTCGCCGAGGAGTTCGGCGTCGATCCCGGCTTCAAGCAGATCGGCTACCTCTTCCTCATCTCCGAGGAGGAGAACCTCCGCGGCTTCGAGCAGCGCATCGCGGTGCAGCGGCGCTTCGGCGTGGACGTACGCGTAATCACCCCCAAGGACGCCCAGGCCCTCGTGCCCGCCCTCCGCGTAGACGATCTCATCGCCGCCGTGTGGGGGCCGCAGGACGGCCTGGCCGGCCCTGCCGAGGTGACGCAAGGCTTCGCCACGCGCGCCCGGGAGCTGGGCGCCCGTATCGTGGAAGGCGTCGAGGTCATGGCCGTCGACGTGGCGAACGGCCGCGTGCGCGGCGTGCGGACGACAGAGGGCGACGTCTCGGCCCCGCTCGTCATCAACGCCGCCGGCCCCACCGCGGCGCGGGTGGGTCGGCTTGCCGGCGTTCCCGTGGCCGTTTTCCCGCGCCGCCGTCACATCTTCTTCACCGAGCCGTTCCCCGAGCTGCCGGGACCCGTGCCCCTGACCAACGACCAGGCCAGTGGTTTCTATTTCCGCAAGGAGATGGAGCAGGTGCTGCTGAGCCCGGGCGACGTGGAGGATATCGGCCAGGACCAGGAAGTGCCCATGGACTGGGGCAAGCTCGACGAGACGGTGACCAAGGCCATCCATCGCCTCCCCTTGCTCGAGCGGGCGAAGATCGCCGGCGGCTGGGCGGGTTTGCGGCCGCTCACCCCCGACGATCACGCCATCATCGGCCCCGCCCCCGGCGTAGAGGGGTTCTTCCTCGCCGTGGGATTCTGCGGACACGGCTTCCAGCACTCCCCGATGACCGGCCGCATGGTCGCCGAGTGGATCGTGGACGGCAGGCCCTCGATGGATCTCTCGCTGTTCAACCCCGCCCGGTTCGGCAAGGATGTCCGCCTCGCCGGCGACGCCCACAAGGACAAGCCCGATGCCGAGTGACGCCGTGAAGATCGTGGTCCCCGACGACTTTCCCCCCGCCCTCACCGGCTCCGTCGCCGAGGCGCCGCTCAAGAAGATCGGGCAGGTGCGCGTGTTCACCGAGCGCGGCGCGGATCAGGAAGCGACGCTCATCGAGCGCATCGGTGACGCGGAGGTGGTGGTGAACATCCGCGCCCATGCCCGCTTCAGCGACCGCGTGCTCGCCGCCTGCCCCAAGCTGCGCCTCATTTCCATCTGGGGGGCGGGCACGGACAACGTCGACCTCGCCGCGTGCACAGCGCGCGGTGTCACCGTCACCAACACCCCCGGCGTCAACGCGCACGCGCTGGCCGAGCACACCATCGCCCTCATGCTCGCCGTGACCCGGCGCATCCCCGCCATGGATCGCGACGTGCGGGCAGGCCAGTGGCCGCGGGGGCTCCTCACCCAGCTGGAGGGCCGCACCCTGGGCCTGATCGGGCTCGGCGCCATCGGCAGCCGCGTCGCCGTCCTCGCTCAGCCCTTCGGGATGCGCATGCTCGCCACGACCTTCGGAGCGGACAACGGGCGCGCGGCGGCGCTCGGTGCGCAGCACGCCCCCCTCGCGCAGCTCCTGCGCGAGTCGGACATCGTGAGCCTGCACCTGCGCCTGAGCGCGGACACCCAGGGCTATCTGGGCAGGGACCGACTCGCCCTCATGAAGCCGACGGCCTTCCTCATCAACACCGCGCGCGGTGGGCTGGTCGACAAGCAAGCGCTCATCGAGGCCGTGCGGGACAAGCGCATCGCGGGCGCCGCCCTCGACGTCTTTCACGAGGAGCCGATCCCGCCCGGTGATCCGCTCCTCGCCCTGCCCGAGCTGGTGCTCACGCCCCACAATGGCGGCATGACCCGGGAGGTCATCGACAACGGCGTGCTGCGCGCCGTGGAGAACGTGCAGCTCTTCCTCGATGGCCAGCCGCGGGATCTCGTGGTGCCGCCGCCGAAACGATAAGCCGCCCAACAGGGCGGCGGCCAGACGTCAGATCCCACCCCGTAGCCGGTCCGTCACCATGACCAGGGCGACCGCCGCCTGATGCAGCTCCTGCAGCCATCGTTCACGCATTTCTGGTGGCACCGTTCCGACGGGGAGCGTGTCGATGCTGGAGGCGATCGACACGCACCGTTCGGCGACATCGTGCCGGAGCGCCCTGATCTGCGCCTCCGTGTCCGCGAGCTTGGGGACCCTCATGACTGCGCCATGCGATCATCGTCACCGCTCATCCGCGTCCCCACGGGTACCATTCGTGTGATCTCCGGGCCTAGTCCTCGCGAGGGCCCGCTCAATGTAGTCGGACAGTATACGGGAGGTTCATGCGGGCCAAGCCGTACCAGTTCGTCGTCTTCGTTTAGGTGGGAGGGCAGCGGCAAACCAGGACCGGCGCCAGGGCAGCGCCAGCCGCTTTCGAGATGGGCTACTTCACGCGGGGGGCGTCGAGGAGCTCGCGCACCTTGCCGGTGAAGGTCGCCGCCGTGAAGGGCTTCTGGAGGAACTCCATTTCGGGGTCGAGCACGCCCCGGTGTGCGACGGCGTGATCCGTATAGCCGGACATGAACAGCACTTTCGTGTCGGGGCAGTGGACGGCGAGCTGCTGAGCCAGATCGCGGCCACTCATCTCCGGCATCACGACGTCCGACACCAGGAGATGGATGGGGCCCGTGTGCCGCTCAACGATCTCCAGCGCACCCGCGCCGTGGGCGGCCTCCAGGACCTTGTAACCGCTCGCCTCGAGGATGTCCCGCACGAGCTCGCGCACACCCTCCTCATCCTCCACCACCAGGACCGTCTCTTTGCCATGAGGCGGCAGGGCTGGCGTCGTGTCCGCATGAGCGCCCGCGAGGGGCGCGTCGACCTTGGGCAGGTAGATCTTGAAGGTCGTGCCCTGGCCGCGCTCGCTGTAGACCCAGATGTTGCCCTCGCTCTGCTTGACGATGCCGTAGACCATGGCGAGCCCCAGGCCCGTGCCCTTGCGCGGCCCCTTCGTAGTGAAGAACGGCTCGAAGATGCGCGCCTGGGTTGCCGGATCCATGCCGACACCGGTGTCGCTCAAGGCCAGCATGACGTAGAACCCCGGCCTGACTCCGACGTGGCGGCGAGCGTAGGCCTCGTCGAGCTCCACGTTCGCCGTCTCGATGGTGAGTTGGCCGCCCTGGGGCATGGCGTCGCGCGCGTTGACGCAGAGGTTCATCACGATCTGCTCGATCTGCCCTGGATCCGCCTTCACGTGGCCGAGGGCGGGGGCGAGCGCGGTGATCAGCTCGATGTCTTCACCGATGAGCCGTCGCAGCATCTCGCCGAGGTTGGTCAGCACGGCGTTCAAGTCCAAGACCGCCGGCTTGAGGACCTGCTTACGGCTGAAGGCGAGGAGCTGATGCGTCAGGTCGGCGGCGCGCCGGGCCGTGCGCGTGATCTCGTGAATGGCCGCCCGCATGGGATGCGCGTGGTCGAGACGGCTCAACATGACGTCGGCCCGGCCCATGATCACCATGAGGAGGTTGTTGAAGTCGTGCGCCACCCCGCCCGCCAGATGGCCCACCGCCTCCATCTTGCTCGCCTGCGCGAGCTGGTCCTGCGTCTGCGACAGCTCGTCGTACGCGCGCTGGATTTCCTGGTAGAGCCGGCTGTTCTCGAGAGCCACCGCGGCCTGGGCCGCGAAGGCGGTGGCGATCATGACAGCCTCCACCGTGAAGCCCTCGTCGGCGCGGGAGAGCACGCTGAGCACGCCGACCACCCGCTCCCCGACCTTGACGGGCAATGCGAGCAGCGCGCGGTAGCCGCCGCCGGAGAAGCTCGCCCGGTGGGCGGGTGTGATGCGCGAATCGTTGGCCAGGTCCGTCACCACCAGCGGCTCGCCGGCGAGGGCGACGCGTCCCGCCAGGCTCTCGCCCATCCGGAGACGAGAGGTGATCATCACGTTCTTGGCGTCGCCCCACAGCCCCGCGAGCACGAGCTCGTCGCCGTCGACGCGCCGGAAGCCCACGGTATCCGAGTCGAGCAGTCGGCCGCACGCTTCCGCGATGGTGGCGAGCAGGGACTCCACGGGTTGGATCTTGGAGAGCTGCCGGCTCATCTCGAGCAGCGTTTCCAACTGCGCCTGGCGGGTGCGCAGGACGTGCTGGAGGCGAGCGTTGCGGATGGCGATGGCCGCCTGATCGGCGAGGAGAGCCATGAGCTCCCGCTCCTCGCTGGTGAAAAATCGCCGCTCGTGGAAGAAGATGGCGAGCACGCCCACGATCTCGTCGTCCGCGATGAGCGGAATGCCCGCGAAGCCACGGAGGCGCGCCACGCTGGACAGACGCCGGTTCCTGAGGTGCGGCGCCTCCGCGATGTCCACGATGTATTCCGGCCTCCGCGTCTCCACGATCCGCCCCGTGAGGCCTTCCCCGTAGGGAATGGTGGCCGACTCCGTCACGATCAGCTCTATGTCGGGGTCGAGGCTGAAGCCGCCCTCGGTGCGGAGGAGCTTGGCCGTCGGATCAACAACCGAGACGCGCGTAGTGGCGGCGCCGAGCAGCGTCGTCGCGGCGCGCGCCACGGCCTGGCAGACTTGGGGTCCGCCCTCTGCCGAGCTCATCAGGCGGGTGAGGCGGCTCAGGGTACGAAGATTCTCCGCGCGAGATTCCGACTGCTGATAGAGCCGGGCATTGTCCAGGCTGATAGCGGCCTGGGCCGCGAAGGCGGTGGCGATCTCCACGTCCTCCGCGGAGAACCCTGTCTCGCGGCGCGTGCGGATGCTCAGCGCACCCAGCACCCGATCGCCCACCTTGAGGGGCACACCGAGGAAGCCGCGATATCCGCCCAACCGGTACGCCTCGCGATGGGACGGGGTGAGGCGGTGGTCGTTGACGGGGTCCGCCACGAGGAGGGGTTCCCCCGTGGCGACCACGATCCCCGTGAGACTCTCGCCCATCTTGATCCGCCGGGTCGGCATCGCGGAGAGCGCGTCGCCCCACACGCCGAGGAGCACGAGGTCGTCGCCCTCGACAATGCGGATGCCCACGGAATCCGAGTCGAGCAGCATCCCACAGGCCCGCGCCATGTTCGTCAGCAACTCGTCGAGAGGCAGGATCTGCGAGAGCTGGCGCGTGATGGCGAGCAGCGTGTGCAGGCGCGAAGGGGATGTCTTGAGCTCGTCCGTGCCGGTGGTCATGCTGCCCTTTCTCGCCTCTCCCGGTCCAGTCGAGGGCCGAGGTCGGGCTGTCCAGGGATGATTGAGGGCAATGCCTGTGCCATGTGCAGCCCACGGCCGGAGAGGGGTAAATAGGCGAATTGTTACGAGCGGTCTCCGAGAGACGACGGGGAAGGAGACAAGATCACGGAGCGGGGTGACAAGAATTGACGGCTCCGGGAAGGCGCACCGGCCCTCCGCCGGAGCCGTCGTGAGCCAGGCAGCGCGCCCCTGCGGTTACGCGCGCGTCGCTCGAAGGCCCGAGGAGCGGATCAGCCCTTTCGGCCTCCCTTGCTGTCGCGGTGAGCGAGCGCCACCGCGGCCTCCGGCGTGATCACGCGGAAGGCCATCGACTCGACCAGATAGAGCCGCACCACTCTGTCCGTGTGGCTCTGGTAGGCGATGGACAGGTCGCGGCCGATGGTGAGCTCGAAGTCTTCACCCCGCAGGCTCATCACCATCGCACCGTTCACGGCAGGCGCCCACACGATCGGGCCATCCACCAGCTTCCGAACGACGTTCAGCACAGGATAGCCACCATCGCCCACGGCTTGGGTGAGTCCGGTGAAGTCACGCGGCCCCATGGCGATCGCGTAAGGGCCGTCCACGCCAGCCAGGCGCAGGAGTCGGGTCGCCTCTGCGATGCTATGGGGGTAGGCCTGATAGTCGTCGGAGACGGACAGGATGGGATGGGCGGAGCTCTCGTCGATGCCCTTGATGCCGCCCGCCGCGTAGCCGTGGAAGATCGCGGTGTCCTCCGCGTAGGCGATGCGGGTCGCCGCGTCGATCAAGGGCTGAAGCTCCGGATCCTTGGCGCCGCGTTCGACGGCGTCCATCTCCTCCCGCGAGAGCTCGAAGTACGAGCGCAGCTCGACGAGGGGGATGACCTGCCGTCGGGAGGCCTCGATGTCGGCGAGCGGAGGTTTGCTGAGCGGCTCCCGGCGTCCGGTGTTCACCCCAGCGGCGGCGGGGCCGAGCGGCCCCTCGAAGTCCACGAGCTTCCGGCCAGCGAGCTTCAGCTTGAGGACGCGGGTGGCTTCCGCGTCGATCTCCTTCCACGCGGCCGTCGAGAGGGGCGCGAGCTCTCGCTTGAGGTTGTTCACAGGCTCTGCCCTCCCTTGAGACTGCCGATGCCGAGGGAGCCGCCACCGTCACCCGCTCCCTCGCCTCCGCCCTCACCGCCCCCCGTGCTCGCCTGCTCACGCGCGATGAGCGAGCCGGTGGTGAAAAGGTACTCCTTGAGGTGCGCGTCCATCTTGGCATCGCGCCGCCGGTACCACTCGAGGACCATGGCGAAGTGCTCCTTCTCCTCGTCGCGGTTGTGGGCCAGGATCTCCTTCAGGTCCGGATCGCTCGTCGCGTCGACCCGCTGATCGTACCAGTCGGCCGCCTCCAGCTCCTCCTGCATGGAGGTGAGCGCCCGGTGATTGTCCATGGTTTCGGGGCGCAGCTTGTCTTCCGACTCGTGATACCCCACCGAGTTCGCCATCGTCACTCCTCCGGGAATGGGGACCGCTGCTCTATTGCGAGGGGGACCGGGCAAAAATACCGCAGGAGCAACGACAGTTCAATGGTGGCATTGCTCCCAAGGACTCACGTGAGACCGGGAATCAGCTCACGCCCCGCGCGGAACTCGATCGTCGAGCCCACGAAGTCGTCTCCCACGGGCTCAAAGCGGCCTCCCAGATGGGCGGCGAGGAAGGCCTCCACCACCGCGGTGAAGGAGCGCCGATTCGCCTTCCGTCCGAAGCCGTGGCCCTCGTCGGAATAGTAGATGTAGGTCACGGGAATGCGTCGAGCCTGCATCGCCGCCACGATCTGCTCCGACTCCGACGGCTTGACCCGCACATCGTTGGCGCCCTGTGCGATGAGCAGCGGCCGGACGATGCGATCGACGCGGTTGAGGGGCGAGCGTTCCTCCAGGAAGCGGCGGCCCGCCTCGCTCGTGTAGTCGCCCATGCGCACCTTCCAGACCGCCTGCCAGGGCTTCCAGTAGGGCGGCACGGTGTTCATGAGGGTGACCAGGTTCGAAATGCCGAAGAGGTCGATGGCGCACGCGAACTTCTCCGGCGTGAAGGTCACGCCGACCAGCGCTGAATAGCCGCCGTAGCTGCCCCCATAGATGGCGACGCGCGCCGGGTCGGCCACGCCCTGGGCAATGGCCCAGTCGACCCCGTCGATCAGGTCGTCGTGCATCTTGCCTGCCCATTCCAGGTTGGCGGCGTTGACAAACGCTTTGCCGAGACCGGTCGAGCCGCGGAAGTTGACGCTCAGGACCGCGTACCCACGATTCGCGAGCCACTGATGCGTCGAGGACAGCGCCCACGTATCACGCGCCCACGGGCCGCCATGGACAAGCAGGACCATCGGCGATGGCACGCTCTTGATCGCGCCGGGCGGTCGCGAGAGATAGGACACGAGCGGAAGCCCGTCACGGGCCCGGATCACCACGGGTTCCATGGGCACCAGGGGCGCGCGATCCAGGGCGGCCCGGTTGCCGAACAAGAACTGTGCCTTTTTCGCGGCGCGGTCGTAGTGGAAGTACTGACCCGGGGCAGCATCGCGCTCGTAGTAGACGAGCCAGTGCCGGTTGTCGTCGGAGACGCTCGTGACGGAGAGATCACCGGGAGACAGCTTGGCGAGATAGGCGAAGTCGGGCGCACAGGCAGGATCGATCGCCCGCCAGCGCTTGCGGGTAAAGACCGACACGGCGGCGAGCGGGCGATAGGTCCGAGGCGTCAGGAGGGCCTCGGCCATGTCCGCTCGTTCATCGTGGGCGATCACCTGCCGCGCTCCCGTCCTCAGATCCTCGGCGACGATGGCCGCGGTGTCTCGACCGCGGGAATCCATCCAGTAGAGCTGCGCGCCGTCATCGCTGAACTCGATGCCGCGCGTCGACATCGAATCGGCCATGTCGATCCGGGCGAAGACCTCCCACTCGCCTCCTGTCCCGCGCT
>DATGCY010000068.1:0-6896 GCA_035311385.1 Candidatus Methylomirabilota bacterium | reverse complement strand
CATCGACATCGTGAGCGACGGCGAGCAGCGCCGCCGACACTACATCTGGGGCTTCCTCGACGGGCTCACGGGCACCGACACCATAGAGCTCGGGCAGAAGCGTACCCGGGGCGGGCGCTACGTCGCCCAGCAGGGAGTGGCTCGAATCGTGGGTGAAGTGACGTGGCCCGGTTCTGTCATGGGCCCCGCGCTGGCCTTCGCGAAAGCGCACCCCCGCCGTCCCGTGAAGGTCTGCCTCCCCGGCCCCATGACCATGGTCGACACCACCCTCGACGAGCACTACCGGTGCGATGAAGAAACGCTGGCCATGCACTTCGCCGGCGTGCTGAACGCGGAGGCGCGCGCACTCGCCGCGGTCGGCGCCGATGTGGTTCAGTTCGACGAGCCCTGCTTCAACATCTATCTCGACAAGGTGAAGGCCTGGGGCATCCGTGCGCTCGAGGCCGCGATCACCGGCGTGAACTGCACCACGACCATCCACATCTGCTACAGCTACGGCATTCCCCGCGTGCTGGCGTGGAAGAAGCAGAACACGGAATGGGGCCAGTACGGCGTGACGCTACCCCTTTTGCGGGAGACGCGGATCAATCAGATCTCGGTGGAGTGCGCAGCCTCCGGGGTGGACGTAGCGGTGCTCGAAGGCGCGCAGGGCAAGGACATTCTCCTGGGCGTCATCGACGTGGGCACGGAGGAGGTGGAAACGCCGGCGCTGGTCGCGTCACGCATCCGAAAAGCGCTTCCCTACGTCGATCCGGGGCGCCTCTTCCCCTGCACCGACTGCGGATTGGTGCCGCGGACGCGGGGGGCGGCGCGAGCCAAGCTGAGCGCGCTCGTCGAGGGCACGCGGATAATTCGCCGCGAGCTGGGCCGCTGATCCATTGAATCTCCTTTTCACTGGATGATCCGGTCTGCGCGATTCAGGATCGAGCGCGGGATCGTGATGCCGAGCGCTTTCGCGGTCCTCGCATTGACGATCAGCTCGAACTTCGTGGCTTGCTCGACGGGCAGGTCAGCGGGCTTCGCGCCCTTCAGGATCTTGTCGAGGTAGGTGGCGGCGAGCCGGGTGCGAGAGGCTCATCTCGGCCTCTAGCCCGCTTGACGGGAGCGGGCGGAGAGTGAATGATGCCGGGGGAACATGGCCAAGGACGTCCGTCCGGTTCACCATGCCGACCGCCGACACGATGTGACGATGCCGTATGCGCCGGCGCTGCTCGTGCGGCGCGGCAGCCTGCTCTTCCTCTCGGGGGTGACGGCCGCGCCCGTGTACCATAGCCACCCCCATCGCGAGGAGGAGTTCGATCTTCCGCGGTCCATGCGCGAGCAGGCGGTTCTCGCCATGGAGAATCTCCGGAAGACCCTGGAGGCGGCCGGCTGCCGCATGAAGGACCTCGTCTCCGCCACCCGCTATCTCACGGACGTGAACGAGCAGGACGACCTCAATCGGGTGTGGGCGGAGTATCTCGGCGGCCACCTTCCCACCACGACCACCGTGGAAGTCTCGCGACTCGCCACTCACGCCAATTGCAAGATCGAGATCAGCGCCATCGCAGTCGCCGAGGCCGCCGCGACGCCCCGCGCGCCACGGTCCACAAAGCTTCGTCGCTCCCGCGCGAGCCGACATCCGAAGCGCACCCGATGACATCCGGAGGCCAGGACGCCATGTTCCCTGCACCGAACCATTGCCCAGTGAGCCGACGTCGATTCCTCGAGGCGGGCATCGCCCTCGCCGCCTGGCCCCTCCTGGGTCACCCCACGCGCGTCCTCGCCCAGGCGCCCGCCAAGACCACGAAGGTCCTCGACTTCACCACGGGCGCCGACGTGGCCAAGGCCGAGCAGGAGGGCGAGGTCGTCTACTACGGTCACGACGGCGAGGCGGCCATCGCGGCCTTGCTGGAGGCCTTCCGCAAGGACTTCCCGAAGATCAAAACCAACTACGTGCGGCTGCAGACGGGGGCGCTCTACGCGAAGATCACCGCGGAGCGCTCGGCCAACCGCTATTTGGTGGACGTGCTCCAGCTCTCCGACATCTCGCCCGCCATCGACTTCCAGAAGAAGGGTGGGTATGAGAGCTACCTGTCTCCCGAGTACGCGAGCTACAAGCCCGCGTATCTGAGCACGCCCGCCGGCGCCTTTGCGTGGGTGGGCGTGACCTTCGCGGGCATCTCCTACAACCGCAGCAAGGTGAAGCCCGAGCAGGCGCCCAAAGCCTGGAAGGACATTCTGAATCCCGCCTTCAAGGACGGCATCAGCGCCAAGCTCGCCACCTCCGGCATGCAACACGCGCAGTGGTACATGCTGCGCAAGCTCTACGGCAACGACTTCTGGCAGGAGTTTGCCAAGCAGCGGCCGCGCGGCTTCGACGCCCGCGCCCAGCTCTTCGACCGGCTCGCCAAGGGCGACGACCGCGTGTGCGCGCTCGCCGAATACGGCGGCTACACCCTGTTCAAGGACAAAGGCGCGGACATCGAGTTCGTGGCGCCCCCCGACGGCCTGCCCGCCACGCCGGCTATCCTCGGCGTGGTCAATCGCGCGCCGCATCCGGAAGCGGCCAAGCTCTTCATGGATTGGGCGGTCTCCAATCGCGGCCAGTCCGTGTACCAGAACACGCCGCTCCTGCTCTACGGCTCGCTCCGCAACGACGCGCCCCCCATGCTGACGGGGAAGAAGCTGAGCGACTTCAAGCTACTCTTCCCCTCCGACTGGGCAGATTTCCAGGCGAGCCATGCCGCCTTCGTGAAGGAATGGAACGGCATCATGGGGCTCTGAGAAAGCCTGCCCCCGTGATGCCGGGAAGACGGGCCTGGTCCTGGCGGCCGGGTCCCGCCGTGGTCAGCCTCTTCGTCGGCGGGGCGGCCGTCCTCGTCGTCTTCTATCCCATCTTCTACCTGATCCAGGCTTCGCTGAGCGTCGGTGATCCACAGGCGCGTCCGCCGGAGGCGTACGGCCTTGCGAACTTCGTGGATCTCACGCGCTACGCCCAGATTTTCTGGAACACCATCCTGGTGTCCGTGGTGGCGACCGTCTTCGCCATCCTGCTCGGCTTCGTCCTCGGGTGGATTCTCTCACGCGCCAACGTGCCGGGCCGGGAAGCCCTCGAGCCGCTCATGGCCCTCCCGTACTATGTGACGCCGCTCATGGGCGCCCTCGCCTGGAGCCTCATCGGCTCGCCGAGCGGAGGCTTTCTCAACCAGGTCTGGCGGGCTCTCGGCGGAGAGGGCCATCTCATCGACATCACCACGCCCTATGGCATCGCCTGGGTGATGGCGCTCTTCGAAGGATCGGTCGCCTTCGTCATGATCGGTGCCGTCCTGAAGTCCATGGACCCGGCGCTGGAAGAAGCGTCACAGATGCTGGGCGCCGGCCGGCTCCGCACCATGCTGAAGATCACGCTACCGCTCGTCCTGCCCGGCGTGCTCGGCGCGGCGATCTTCGTCCTCGCCGAGATGCTCGGCTCGTTCTCCGCCGCGCTCGTGCTGGGCCTGCCCAACCGTTTCTACGTCGTCACCACCGCGATGTATCAGCTCGTCTCCCAGTACCCTCCGCGGTTCCCGCAGGCCGCGGCCATGGGCGTCTCGCTCTTCGCCGTCATGTTCGCCATGGTCTGGATCTATCGCCGCATCGTGAGCCGAGGCAGCTACGTGACCATCACGGGGAAGGCGTTCCGGCCACGAGCCATGGACGTGGGCCGGCTCCGGTGGGCGCTCCTCGCGGTGTGCCTGGTGTACCTCTTCATCGCGGTGCTGCTGCCCGTGCTCACCCTGCTCTACGCCTCCCTCCAGCGGCTCGCCACCGCGTTTCCACGACTCAACAACTTCACGCTCGCCAACTACACGACGGCACTGTCGCTCGACGCCGTCCGCTCCGCTCTCGCAAACAGCCTGATCCTGGGCGTGGCCACCGCGGGCCTCGGCGTCCTCCTCATGGGCTTTCTCTCTTGGCTGATCTATCGTTCGCGCTTGCCGGGCGCGGGGGCGATCGAGTACGTGCTCATGTTCCCGCAGGCGGTGCCCCGCCTCGTCTTCGCCTTCGGCATGCTCTGGGCGTGGCTGGTCTTCCCCCTCCCCATCTACGGCACGCTGTGGCTCCTCCTCATCGCCTATCTCACGGTATTCCTGCCCCTGGGCATCCGGACCATCTCCGGCGTGATGTTGCAGATCGACCGGACGCTCGAGGAATCCGCGCAGATGTGCGGCGCCTCCTGGGGCTACCGGCTGCGCACGGTGACGATGCCGCTCCTCCGCCCCGGCCTCATCGCGGCGGCGCTCCTCCTCTTCATCGCCAGCGTACGCGAGCTGGGAGCGTCCATCCTGCTCATGGGCCCCAAGGCCAAAGTGATCACGCCGGCCATCGTGGAGTCATGGTTCTCTACGAGCACCGAGCAGACCGCGGCCATGGCCCTCCTGCAGACGCTGGCGGTGGCCCTGGCCCTGATCCTCCTCTTTGCCGTGGCGAAGCGGGCCACGCAGCCCGCCGGCGAATGACCGGAGCCTCCGCCGTCTCGGCGCCCCGCGCCGCCTCCATCGAGGTGAAGGCCCTCGTGGTTCAGTACGGCAGCGTCACCGCCGTACGGGGCGTGACCTTCTCGGTAGGCGCCGGTGAGCACCTCACCCTGCTGGGACCCTCGGGCTGCGGCAAGACGACCACGCTGCGGGCCATCGCCGGGCTCGAGAAGCCGATGGCCGGAGAGATCCGCATCGACGGCACCGTCGTGTACGACTCGCGCGCACGCACGCAGGTGCCGCCGGAGCGGCGAGGGCTTTCCATGGTCTTTCAGTCCTACGCTATCTGGCCGCACATGACCGTCTTCGACAACGTCGCCTATGGCCTGAGAGTCCGCCGCGAGTCCGAAAGCGAGATCGCCCGAAAAGTCGGCTGGGCCCTTGGGCTCGTGCAGATGGCCGAGCTGGCGAGCCGAAGCGCGTCGAAGCTCTCCGGCGGCCAGCAGCAACGCGTCGCCCTCGCGCGAGCTTTCGTCTTCTCGCCGTCCGTGCTGCTCTTCGACGAGCCGCTGTCGAATCTCGACGCCAAGCTTCGCGCCGAGATGCGGGTGGAGCTGAAGGAGCTCCAGCGCCAGCTCGGGATCACCTCCGTCTACGTGACGCACGACCTCGAGGAAGCGCTGGCCATTTCCGACCGGATCATCGTGATGCGCGACGGCATCATCGAGCAGATCGGAACGCCCGCCGAGATCTACGAGCTGCCCCGCAACGCCTTCGTGGCCGACTTCGTTGGCTCGGCCAATCTCATCCGCGGCCGCCGGCGCCCCGAGCTGGACGACGACGGCCTGATCGTCCTCGAGACGCCGAGCGGCACGCTCGTCCACGGCGTAGCCCATGGCCGGCGCTCCGGAGACGACGCGGTGTTTTCGGCGCGCACCGTGCATCTGCAGCTCTCACGCGAGCGGCCCCGCGGCCAGCGCAACGTGTGGACGGCGCGCGTGCGGAGCCGCGTATTTCAGGGAGACTTCACGCAGTACCACCTCGACTGGGATGACCGCCGGGTCGTCCTTCGCTGCGTGACCGCCGATCCGGTGGCGGAGGGCACCGATCTCTTTCTCAGCGTGGACCCGCGGCACTGCATCCTGCTGGAGGAGTAGTCGCGGGCCGTGCTAGGCTCCCCCCACCATGAAAATCACTGACGTTCGCCTGACTCTCTTCGCCTGGGACGACATTCCTGCCACCACCTACGGGCGCCACACTGGGCGCTTCAGCGGCAAGAGCCAGCTCGGCCTCGTCACCATCGAGACCGACGAGGGCGTGCCCGGCCACGCCTTCCTCGGCTCGTCCATGCGCGGGGCGCATCTCGACGGGCAATCGCTGATCCAGTTCCTCAAGCCCGTGGTGATGGGGCAGGATCCCCTCGCCCGCGAGCGCCTCTACCAGGCGATGTGGCACAAGAACCGCCAGACGACCTTGCGCGCCATCGGCGCCATGGACGTGGCGCTGTGGGACATCGCGGGCAAGGCGGCGAACCAGCCCATCCACCGTCTCCTCGGGTCATATCGAGACAGCGCGCCCGCCTACGCGAGCTCGGCGGTGCTGCCGACCAAGGAGGCCTACGCGGAAGAGGCCCTGCGCTTCAAGGCCGAGGGATGGACGACGTACAAGATCCATCCACCCACCGATCCCGCGGTGGACATCGAGGTCTGCCGCGCCGTGCGCCGCGCGGTGGGCGATGGCTTTCGGGTGATGCTCGACTCGACGTGGGCCTATCAATATCCCGACGCCCTCCGCGTGGGCAAGGCGGCGGAGGAGCTCGGCTTCTACTGGTACGAGGATCCGCTCGCCGATGACGACATCCTGAGCTACGTGAAGCTCAAGCAGCACCTGGCCATTCCCATCCTGGCCACGGAGTACACCCCGGGCGGCCTCACCGCCTTCGCGCCCTGGCTCGTGAATCAGGCCACGGACTTCCTCCGCGGCGATGTGGCGGTCAAGGGTGGCATCACCGCTCTCGTGAAGGCGGCCCATCTCGCCGAGGCCTTTCACATGAACTTCGAGGTGCACCACGGCGGCAACTCGCTCAACAACGTGGCCAACCTCCACGTCATCATGGCCATCAAGAACACCGAGCTGTTCGAGGTGCTCCTGCCCGCCGCGGCGCAGAAGTACGGACTTGCCGAGGACATCGAGGTCGACGCCGATGGGCTCGTGTTCGCGCCCAGCCGTCCGGGTCTGGGCGCTGCCATCGACTTCGACCTCATCGCCCGACAGAAGACGGCCGTGCTGTCGTAGCTTCGTCACGGTTCGACACGTTCTGGCGGGCATGTGAGATGCATCCAGGCCGGGCCAGGAGGTGGAGACCCTCATGGCGTATTTCGATACTTCCCGGCTTCGTGATCCCCTGAACGTCGCGTCGAAGTTCTCGTATCTGGCCGTGCTGAGCTGGGTGAACAT
>DATGCY010000067.1:0-6830 GCA_035311385.1 Candidatus Methylomirabilota bacterium | reverse complement strand
CCATCTTTTTCGTCCATGAGGGAATGGCAGTACGCCGGAGGACACTCACCATGGCACACGCGACCAAGACGTCAGAGAGCTCGCTCCGCGCTATCGTCCTTGTCATGACGTTGGCTGCGCTGCTGTTCCCGGTTGCCGCGTGGGCGGACACTATGGTGACACTGAACGCGGGCATGTTGACGTTGCAGGTGAGCTTTGGCACCAGTAACGATTCGCGGCTTACCGCGATCGGCCCTGACTTTGCCCTCAATGCTGGTTCAGGGCCATTCGGATTCACTGGGCCGCACTGCGACCCCTGTGTCCCTGGATCTTCGTTTGGGATAGGCACGAGCGTCTTCGGGGCGACCACGGGCGGTCTCACCTATGCTGGCGTGAGCTATGGAGTCAATGACGCTCCCGTCCCCAACGCTGCGTTCGTGAGTTGGACGGCGGGGGGCGCTGGGATCAAGATGCCACCAATCGGCACAACCTTCACCGCGACCGAGCCGTTTCCCATCTCGATTCAGGCCAGGCTTCCCGTCTGTCAAAATAACTCTTGTGTTCCAGGTGCGTTCAACAGCGTTACCGCTACAGGCGGAGGTGCCGCCACCTTTACTTTCGCGCCGGATCCCGTTTCCCCTGGCACTCGTTGGCTGCTGTCGAGCGGGACCTATGTGATCGCGACCCCCGAACCAGGCATGTGGCTTTTGGTGCCGACGGCCATCGGCCTGGCGTGGCTGGCGCATAAGAAGAGAAGAGCACGCTAGAGAAGAAGAGAAAGAGCTCAGAACAAGTCCTGCGCCTCCATCCCCCGCACGGCCATGAGGCGGCGGAGGCGCGCCAGGGCCGCGGACTCGATCTGCCGCACGCGTTCGCGCGTCACCCCGAGCTTGCGGCCGATCGCCTCCAGCGTCATAGGCTCCTCGCCGGTGAGGCCGAAGCGCCAGCCGAGCACGTTGCGCTCAGAGTCAGGCAGATCGCGGAGCACCTCGGCGAGGTCCTCGCGCGCGCGGAGAGCGGCGGCGAGGCCGGCTCCGGGGGGCGGTGCCGAGTCGGCCACCGCGTCCTCCACCGAGCCGGTGCCCCCGGGCACGGGCGGTGCGTCGAGGGAGACGGGACGCTGGCTCATGCGCTCGATGTGCTCGATCTCCTCCAGGGGGTGATCGAGGGCCTTGGCGATCTCTTCCGTGGTGGGCGCACGCCCAAGGAGCTGGGTCAGCTCCGCCTTCTTCTTCGAAAACCGGCCGAGAAGTAGCTCGACGTGCACGGGGAGGCGAATGGTGCGCGCCTGGTTGGCGAGGGCGCGTGAGAGGGACTGGCGGATCCACCACACCGCGTAGGTGGAGAAGCGCGTGCCGCGCCCGGGCTGGAACTTCTTCACCGCTTGGAGGAGGCCGAGGTTGCCCTCCTCGATCAGGTCGAGTAGGGACAGGCCGCGATTCAGGTAGCGACGAGCCACCCGCACCACGAGGCGAAGGTTGGCTTCGGTGAGGCGGCGCTCGGCGTCGGCATCACCCTCTTGCACGCGCCGGGCGAGCTGCTGTTCCTCGTCCGGCGTGAGGAGCGGAACCTTGGCGATGTCGCTGAGATAGATGCCGAGCAGCTCGCGCCCCCGGGCCGCGGCATCCGGCTTGTCCTTGTCGCCGGCCAGCTCGATGGGATCGCGCTCGAGGAGCGTCTCGAGCGGCTCGCCGCCGTCCGCCAGCTCGACGGTATCGGCCTGCGGCTCACTCATCCTCGTCGCCGTCCATCGGCTGCACACGCGCGGACTCCGTGGGCACGTCCGGCGCCTCGTCCACCTTCACCTCCACCGCCTCGCGCGCGGGCAGGAGGTGGATGGGGTTGTAGACCATGCCGTCGTGGCGGATCTCGAAGTGCAGGTGCGGACCCGTGGCGCGCCCCGAGCGTCCCACCGTGCCGATGATGGTGCCCGTCGAGACGCGGTCGCCCACCTCGACGAGATTCTCCAGGTTGTGCGCATAGACCGTCACGAAGCCGCCCTCGTGCTCCACTCGAATCACCCGGCCGTACGCGCGCTCCTGGCCACTCGAGATCACCGTGCCGGGAGCCGCGGCGAGAATGGGCGCCCCGATCTCCGCCTTGATGTCCATCCCCGCGTGCCAGCCCATTCGACGCCGCCCGAAAGGCGACACCACCTGGCCCTCCACGGGCCACGCGAGCTCGATTCCGTTCTCGAGCCCCGGCTCGGCCATGTAGAAGCGCGTGGGGACGCGGCGCGGGCCCGCCCGCACGAGGAGCACGTCGCCGTTGGCGAGCACGGCGTCGATCAGCCGCACGGGCTTCTCGTTCGCCGCCACCTTCGCGCTGGGCACCAGGAGGCGCTGCCCAGCCCGGAGCTGTTCCGGGCGCGCGAGACCATTGGCGTCGATCAACGCCTTCCGGCTCACGCCGTAGTGGACAGCGATGCGGCTCAGCGTCTCCCCCGAGCGCACCACGTGCACGGTGCGCCTCAGAGAAGCGGCGGGCGCGGGCTTGATGTCTCGAGGCTTGGCCTCACGGGCTTTCTTCTCGGAGATGGGATGCGTCTTCGGCGATGCGTGCGATCGCGGCGAGGCTTTTTTGTGTGGCGGAGGCGCCGCTTCGGGCAGGCCGGGGTGGGCGAAGAAGAGTCCCGGCAGAAGCAGGCCCAGCCCGATGGCCTGCCGACAGCGAGGTCGCGTCACGAATCGAACTCCGCGAAGCGCACCTCGAAGGACGTGAAGCGTCCGGTGGCCGGACGCCACGCCACCGACAGGGTCTCGACGTGGGCGAGCGGAGGGCCCTTGTGGAGATCGCGCGCAAGCTCCTCGATCACCTCGCGACCACCCTCCACGCGCACGCGAACCCTCCCGTCCCTGAGGTTCATCACGTAGCCCCGCAGCCCGAGCTGCGCGGCCTTTCGCTGCGCGAAGTTTCGGTATCCCACACCCTGCACATGTCCCCCCACGATGATCTCCGCTGCACTCTGCGGCCGGGGCTTGCTCATGGCACGTGGCACGGGTGAAAAGTGGTCGGGGCGACTGGATTTGAACCAGCGACCTCCTGCTCCCGAAGCAGGCGCGCTACCAAGCTGCGCTACGCCCCGTCCTTGACGCCATTCTACGCTTCCCACGCATACTTGCCGATCAACTTCACGAATACGCAGCCGGAGTCCTCGCTCTCCTGTGTCTGCCCACCGCGTTTGTCCACGATCTTGAGCCGTTGGGCATCCTCAGGGCCCACGGGCATCACGAGGCGGCCGCCGTCCGCGAGTTGATCCACGAGGGGCGGCGGCACGCGGGGCCCGCCTGCCGCGACCACGATGCGATCGAAGGGCGCCTCGTCGACCCAGCCCATGGTGCCGTCGGCCGCCCGCACCCACACGTTGCTCGCCCCAATCGACTCCAGGACCTGCCGCGCGCGCGCGGCGAGCCTGGGGATCCGCTCGATGGTGCACACACGCGCGGCCAGGCGGGAGAGGACAGCGGCCTGGTAGCCGCTGCCCGTGCCGATCTCTAGCACCTTCTCGCGCCCGGTGAGCTGCAGCAACTCCGTCATGCGTGCGACCATGAAAGGCTGCGAGATCGTCTGGCCATCTCCGATGGGCAGCGGATGATCGCCGTAGGCTCGATCGCGCAGCGCCTCGTCCACGAAGAGATGGCGCGGCACGTTGCGCATCGCTTCGAGCACCGCGGGGTCGCTGATGCCCCGCTTCACGAGCTGCTCGGCGACCATGCGCTCGCGCTCTCGTCCGTATCGCTGCTCGCCTGTGGCCACCGCGCCCGGCCTGCGCCGCGCTTCGATCACCGCGGCCGCTTCTTCAGCAGCGAGTTGAGGCCTGACTCCCAGTCGGCCATGCGCTCGAGCGCGCCGTAGTGGGTCAGGTCGAGGTGCAGCGGCGTCACGCTGGCCAGGCCGAGATTCACGGCGGCCATGTCCGAGCCCTGATCTTCGTTCCATTCGGGCGGCCCTGCCCCGATCCAGTAGTACGGTGCGCCGCGCGGATCGGTCTCCCGGACCACCTTCTCGCGGTACACGCGATGGCCGAGCCGGGTCATCTTGATGCCGCTCGCCGGGCCTGACGGCACGTTCACGTTCAGCAGGGTCTTGGCGGGCAGGCCTTCCACCAGCACGCGGCTCGCCACCAGCCGGGCCACCGCGCCCGCGCTCTCGAAACCCGTGTCCGCCGCGTCGCCGCGCGACACGGCCATGGATGGCACCCCGAGTAGCGTGCCTTCCATGGCGGCGGAGACCGTGCCCGAGTACGTCACGTCGTCGCCCAGATTCGAGCCGTGATTGATCCCCGAAGCGACCAGGACGGGCCGCTCGGGGAGGAGGCCCAGCACGGCGAGGTTGACGCAGTCCGATGGCGTGCCGTTTACCGAGAAGCGGCGCTCAGCGATTTGGGTGACGCGCAGAGGGCGATGCAGAGTCAACGCGTGCCCCACCGCGCTCTGCTCCCGGTCGGGCGCTACCACGTACACGTCGCCCAGGTCCTCGAGAGCGGCGGCGAGGGCCGCCAGCCCCGCCGCGTGGACGCCGTCGTCGTTGGTGACCAGGATCACTGGAGGCATCGCCGCTCACCGTTCGTCGAAAAAAAGAGATGGCAGATCCGAAAATCTGCCATGGTCGCTCCTATTGAAATGGTCGGGGCGACTGGATTTGAACCAGCGACCCCTTGACCCCCAGTCAAGTGCGCTACCGGGCTGCGCCACGCCCCGACCCAGGGCGTCATTGTACGGAGGGACGACGCGAAAAACAATACGGCGTCAGCTTTTCGGGGGGTTCAGACGATCCCGGAGCGCGCGGAGCTGGTCACGCAGCCGGCGCAGCGCGCCTTCCAGCGCCGTGCTGCGCACGCCCAGATCGAGCTGGGCGGGGCCGCGGCTCTCGATGAGCAGCCGCTTTTTCGCCCCTTCGAGGGTGAGACGCTCGTCGTAGAGCAGGGTCTTGATACGCAGGACCAAGTCGAGATCGCGCCGCCGGTATAGTCGCTGGCCGGCGGGGTTTTTCTTGGGGCGGAGGAGACGGAACTCCGACTCCCAGTAGCGAAGGACATAGGCGGGCACCTCCGTAAGGGCCTCGACCTCGCCGATCCGGTAGTAGAGCTTGTCCGGAATCGCCACGTCGCCCTGCCCTTCCCCGCTCTCCACCGAGCCGCCGCCGCTCACGCCGTCGACCTCACGTCGTCTGCTGCGTCGTCTGCTGGTTGATCCGCTGCTTGAGGCCTTTGCTCGGCTTGAACGTCAGCACCTTGCGCGCAGTGATCTCGATGCTGTCCCCGGTCTGGGGATTGCGTCCGCGCCGCGAAGCCTTGCGCCGGATTCGGAAGTGTCCGAAGCCGACGATCTTCACGTCCTCGCTCTTCTCGAAGCAGCGAAAGATGATGTCGAACAGCGATTCCACCACGGAGGCCGACTGCCGCTTCGACAGCCCGTGGGCTGCTACCGCGTTGATCAGATCGTTCTTCGTCAGTGCAGTCACCTCCCCTCGGTCCGGATGGGTCCGCGCATCGACTGCGAGTCGCCTCGAGCGCCCGCCATCAGCGGGCGGCGCCCTGAGCGAGAAAGCCCCGGTGTCCCTTCGCCTCGAGCTCGCCGCGTACCTGGAGCGCCTTGGCGCGATCGGGATAGCCGCCCACCCGCACCACGTGATAGATCGTGCCGCCGGCCCCGTTGCTCGGCGGGGGCGCCGTGGCGGGCGCGGCCTTGGCACGCCGGATCACGACCTTGAATCCTTCCTTCTTGAGGGCGGAGGAGAGCGACATCGCCGTCTCGAGATCGTACGACGGATTGACCACGAGCCCGCCCTTCACGGCTTGTGCCGTTCCCTTGCCCTTGAGCGCTGCGTTCACCGCGTCGGTGGTCGATCCGGTGATGTAGAGCTGGTTCTGCCCTCCGGACCCACCGGGGTCGGCCGGCGCCGCCGGGGCAGCCGGAGCGCTCCCGCCGCGCGAGATGCGGCTGACCGTCACCGGGAAGTTCTCGTTCTTGAGCTGCTTCGAGAGGGCCTCGGCATTCTTTTCCTCGACGAATGCGCCCACCTGCACCCAGTAGCCGCCCGATGAGCCGCTTTCGGCGGGAGCGCTCGGCTTGGCACTGGCCTTCGGTTCGGCCTTTGCCACCGGCGCGCTCGGAGCGGGTACCGCAGGCGCCGAGGGCGCGGGTGCCTGCGCGGTCTTTGGCGGTTCGGGCCGAGCAGGTGCGGCAGGCGGCGCCGACGGCGCCGCGGGCGCCTCACTCTTGGCAGCAGGGGCCGGAGGGACAGGCGCGGGCGCTGCGGGAGGCGTGGACGGCTTCGTCTCCGTGGGAGCAGAAGTTGGAGGCGGTGTGCCCGTTGGAGGCGGCGCCTGCTCGGTCACCTTCACTTGCGGGCGACTCGGCGGCCCAGGGGTCGGCTCGAGCCAGTTCAGGAGATAGGGCAGAGACACCACGACGACGATGGCCAGCACTGTGAGGACGAGAAGCGCTCGAAACCACCCCGCCGAGAAGATGCTCCGTCGGGCTATCTCGTCCTGCTCGTCCTCTTCAATAAACTCTTCGGGATCCTGGTCGGTCGGCATGGCTCCTCGCGTGCTCCGACTTCTAAGTCCGCGCCATGTTAGCACAGACCCCTAGGTCCACCAACCGTTTTGGCTAGGGGTTCTGCCTACTTAGGTGGGCTTCGCTCAGGGTCTTCGCCGGGTCTCGCGGGAGCCGGAACGGACCCCCCCCGAGCCTTTTCGCTTGGCGGGTGCCCGCCGCACGAGCAGGCGGACGGGCGAGCCCGCGAAGCCTGCGGCATGGCGGAGCGAGTTGATCAGGTAGCGCTCGAAGGAGAAGTGGAGCTTGCCCGTCCAGTTCACCTTGACGGCGAAGGTCGGCGGCGAGACC
>DATGCY010000066.1:0-6822 GCA_035311385.1 Candidatus Methylomirabilota bacterium | reverse complement strand
AAGGGCGAGGCCATTCACGATGGCGGCGAGGGGATTCCTGAGCTCGTGGGCGAGCATGGCGAGGAACTCGTCCTTGGCCCGGCTGGAGCGCTCGGCCTCCGCGTGCGCGGCGCGCAGGGCCTGCTGCGCTTCCTCGCGCATCTGCAGATAGTCGCGCACGTCGTACTGGCGCCGACGCGCCCGGAGCGCCGTCCGCACCGCCGCCACCAGGGTCATGGTGCGCACCGGCCGCTCGAGGAAGCTCACGTTGACGGTCGGCTCCAGCCGCCGGGCGGTCCGAAGGCTCAGCCCCGCTGCTTGTCCCGCCGTGGTCAGGACCATGATGGGCAGATCGTACCAGGGCGGCTCACGCTCCAGCGTCTTGACGAGGAGCTGGCTCGCGCGACCCGTGAGCGATTCCTCCGTCACGAGGACCGCGCCGGCCCCCTCTGCGATGGCCTCGCAGAGCGGCTCGATGCCGCGCACCACCTCTGTGCCGATGCCCGCACGGGTCAGCGCCTCCTGCGCGAGCTCACCGTCGCGGCTCGTGAGAGCCAGCACGAGGACGCGCTCCTGGCTAGACTCGCGCGGCATCCTGTCCGTCCCTGGACATCACCTCGCCCGGGCGCGTGACGCCCCTGGTGGTTCGGGCGCCCGTCCGTGTGCGACCTCTCGCATACCGCCACTCCTCTCCCATCGGGACGACGGCCTGGCCGACTCCGCGGCCGGACTCAGCGATCACGGCAGCCTGGCTCGAGGCGTGGCGGAGAGAGGCGACAGAACGGTCCGTAGCGTGGCGACTGAAGCTCGCTAGGCCAGCACCGCTTCCCGTCGAAGGCTCCACAGCGCTACCACCCTCGCCAGCTCTCGGAGATCAGCCGGCTTGGGCACGTGGCTCTGGAAGCCTGCTCGCAGCGCGTTGAGCCGATCTTCTTTCGTCGTGCATCCAGTGAAGGCGATGGCGGGGGTCCGGCCGCCATGGTCGGCGGACATGCTGCGCAAGCGCCGGATCAGCCAGTAGCCGTCCTTCTCGGGCATACGGAGGCTGCTGACGATCACGTCGGGTCTTTCCCGCTTGACCAGCCCGAGCGCCGCCGGAGCGGAGTCGACCGCGATGACCTCTGCCCCAAACTGCTCGAGAGCGTCCGTCACGAGGTCCCGGACGATGGGCACCGCCTCAACCACGAGCACCCGCACCCCTTCGAGGCGAGGGTAGTCCGCCCATGAACTCATGCCCGTGAAAGCACCAGTGATGCCAAGCGAGTCCGGGCCTATTTCCTGCGAATCGGCTCAACATCGGGTCGACATGCGGGAAAATCGTTCAGGCCCACGTCAACTCTTCCCGGTCCGAGCTTCCCCGGGTCTTCCACTTCCGTTAGGCAATGTTGATGCACATGGGGCCTAATGGTCTGGATGCCTCGAGTTCGCCACGGCAGGTCTCTCCCGATTGCGGTATGGACGGGAGCCCTCGTGCTATCGGCGCTGGTGAGTGGATGCGCGACGACCTCACGCGTTCCCGCGCCCTCGCCGTCGAGTAGGATCCCGCCGGAGAAGAGGCCCGAGGCGAAGCCGGAGGTGCCTCCCCGAGGCGGGCAGACCGGGGAAGCCTCCTGGTACGGCGAGTGGCATCATGGCCGCACGACCGCGAGCGGAGAGACCTACGACATGAATCAGCTCACCGCGGCGCATCCGAGCCTTCCCTTGGGCAGCAAGGTATTGGTGACGAACCTCAAGAACGGCAAGAGCGTCGAAGTTCGCATCAACGATCGCGGACCGCACGTCGAAGGACGCATCATCGATCTCTCGTATGCGGCGGCCAAGAAGCTCGGCGCCGTATCCAGCGGCACCATTCCGGTGCGCCTGCAGGTGATCTCGACGCCCCCGCCGTAGCGAGGCCCTCAGCGGAAGTTGATGAGCTCGAAACGGTACGCGGGGCCGTTGAGACGGAGCGGCCCGTCGCAACGGATGAAGGCGGGGACGTCCTTCGTCCAAATCACGCACTCGTAGCTCGATGGCCTTTTCCCCAGCACGCGCGCGGCGAGGCCCAGGAGCATCCCCAGCTTGGGCCTGACCGCGAAGAGCGTGGCGTGGGCTTCCTGCTCGCCGAGCTGGAGCTTCTGGTCCTCCGCGGGCTCGAGCTCAAGCTGGATCATGCGCGGGGTGGGGGTGAACGCCACGAAGTGCACCGTTTCCGCGCGGCGGGACGGGAGATTCCTCAGGATCATCACGATCATCCCGTTGTAGACGTCGGGCGGCAGCTCGAGAGTACCGCTCGAGGTCTTCTCGTGGCCCTTCTCCGTCGACGTGACGCGGTAGCGACCCTGCGCGCGCTCGAAGGAGACGTCCATGGGCTCAGGGAACGACGGCCCCTTCTCAATGAGACGATACGAGAGCAAGCTGAAGACATGGTGCTGCGAGAAGGTGACCCGCTCGTCGTAGAGCGAGCCGTCCTTGAATCGAAAGATCATCTGGCTGTCCACGCGGTCGGGGTGCGCCGTCTGGATCAGGTCGCCCTGGGCCACCGTCTGGCCCGTGGTGGATCGCAGCACGAGAAAGCCGCGCGTGATGCCCTCGAGGAAGCGCACTTCCACGGGAGCGGCGCCGGCGAAGGAAGGAGCGAGCAGGACAAGGCCGACCATCACCACGAGAAGAGAGTGCACTGGCCATCCGCTTCGCATGCTGATAGGCAGCGCAACGCGCGTGCCACGCCGTCGAGATCCGCGCGCGCGGCGGATTACCGCTCGCCACGGGTTTCGTCGCGGCCCATCGCCCCCATCGTCGACCGGGTCGCCTCGACAGCCCATGATCTTTTTTCCGACGTCGCGTGAGAGGTCCTGCTCTTGCAGCGGAGGGGAGACATGAGGAGTCGCCAGCTCTGGGCCTTCATGCTCTTGTCCGTCTTCATGGTGGCGGCGGCGCCGGTGGCCACCGTACTCGAGCCCGAGCGCGGACATCTCGGCGAGGGGCTGCCCCATGCCCCGCGCAAGAACGGGACCTTCCGCAATCTGGATCCCGAGTTCCGGCGCGCTTCCAACTGGACCCGCGTCCGCTTCTATCTCTTGAGCCTTGCCAGCATCACGAGCCGCGCGCACACATTCGCGCCTCTGCCGACCGCCCAGCCCGCGGTGGAGGCGCTGCGCGAGAACCGCCGCGAGGCCACCGTGACGTGGGTCGGCCACTCCACGCTCCTCGTGCAGCTCGACGGCGTGAATATCCTCACCGACCCCGTGTGGAGCCATCGACTGGGCCCGCTTTCCGGCACGGTGGGGGTGACCCGTTTCACCCCACCGGGCATCCGCTTCGAGGATCTGCCGCCCATCGACGTGGTGCTCATCTCGCACGACCACTACGATCATCTCGACGAGCCGACGGTCCGGCGCCTCGCCCGCACCTTCAACCCGCTCTTCGTGGTGCCCCTGGGCATCAAGGCGTGGCTCGCCGATCGCGACATCACGAATGCAGTGGAGCTGGACTGGAGCGAGTCGGTGAAGGTGAAAGGGCTCGAGATCGTGTGCACGCCCGCCCAGCACGGGTCGGGACGCTCTCCCATCGATGGCGGGCGCCGGCTGTGGGCGTCGTGGGCGGTGATCGGGTCGCAGCGCTTCTACTTCGGCGGCGACAGCGGCTATGCCTCGCACTTCGAGATGATCGGGGAGCAGCTCGGCCCCTTCGACCTCGCCGCGCTGCCCATCGGCTCCTACACGCCGCGCCTCATCGCCCAGCCCGTGCACATGTCGCCGGAGGAGGCGCTGCATGCCGCGCGTGATCTCCGCGCTCGCGACTTCATCGGGATACACTGGGGCACCTACAAGCTGGCGCGCGAGCCCTACGACGAACCCCCGCGCCGCATCGCCGACGAGGTGGCGCGTCTGAAGCTCGATCCGCACACCGTGTGGCTGCCCAAGCCGGGCGAGACGCTCGACTGGTAGGCGAGCCCGATCGCGCCGCGGCGCCGGCGGCCCTCTGGCTCATCGGCGCCTTCGTCATCCGCTTCGTGGTGCTCGCCGTCAACGTGGCCATCGTCTGGTATCTGATCGCCGTCCTGCGCCGTCCCGCACCGGCCGAGCGAGTTGGGCCTTGACCTCGCCGGAGGCGTGCCAGAATATATGGGACCTCACGTCATGGTGCGCACCATCCCGGTCGTGCTCGCTCTCGTTGCCCTGTCCCTTGCGGGCTGCGCCTCCTCCACTCCTCCCCTCCCGCCGAGCGCGCGACCTTTCGACGACGTGCGTCGGGTGCTCGTGGTCCCCTCTGGCGGAGAGAGCGCCTTCGCGGTAGTCGAGTACTCGGCCGAGCCCGGGCGCACCTTCGACGAGATTCTGAAATGGATTCCCTGGCAGCCCTACCTGGCGGCTCTCCGGCCTGCCGCGCAACTTGTGCATCGGGGCATCAACTGGGCGCTCGAGGCCGATCGCGCCGCCACCGCCACCGCCCGGCTGCAGGGCATCTCGCCGCGTTCGGTCGTAGCGCAGAGCATGGTCCGCACCCTCGAGACGACCGGCTGGTTCGACGAGGTGCGGATCATCGAGCGGGAGCCGACCGCAGAGGAGCGCCGGCGCGCCGACGCCATCGTGCGGGTGGCCGTCCCGACCTGGGGGCTCGTGCGCGTGCGCGACGTCGAGGCAGGTCTGCTTTCGGGCTTTGCCGATGTGCGAGGTCGGATGGCCATGCCGGGTACCGGCGTCGTCCTGTGGGAGGATAGCCAGGACGTGACAAGCCCGGAGCAGATTCCTGTCGAGACGTTCCTCCGCGACCGCGACTTCGCTCGCCAGGAGATGATGGTGGTGCTGGAGCGGGCGGGGCAGCGCCTGGCCAACGAGCTGCTCTACTCCCGGAGCGCCGGCCGGTGAGGCGGCAGCATCCCGCTCGCATTGCCGTTCTCGTCTTAGGCGTGCTCACCGCGAGCGGGTGCGGCGTCAAGACGGCCGGCCTCGACGTGCGCTATCCCGAGGCGAGTGTCGCCCGTTCGCTGCTCGCCTCGGCGCCACCTCGCCGCGTCGAGGTTCTCCCCGTGGCCGACCGTCGCGCAGATACGAGGCGCATCGGCACCCGGGAAGGGAGCGACATCGTCACGAGCCGGCCGGTGACGGATATCGTGGGTGAGGCCCTGCTCCTCGAGGTGAAGAAGAACGGCCACACCGTGACCGGCGACCGGAAGGACGTGATCCTCGCGGGGGCGGTCGAGGAGTTTCGCCTCGACGTGGTTGGCGGCTACTCGAGCAGGCAGTACGTGGGGCGCGTGGCCCTCGCCGTCACGCTCGCTGACCCTCGCAGCGGAGAGACCCTGCTCATCCGACGGTACGTGGGCATCAGCCGACGCGTGGTAGACAAGGATTCCGACAATAGCTGGCGCGGAGTCATGGATGTGGCATTGGCCCGGACCATGCACGACTTCGCGACGGACCCGGAGCTGGCGTCGGTGATGGCTCGCCTGCTCACGGCTTTCAATCCCTAGCCCCGTCTCCCCGTACAGGAGAGGAGCCGCGTCATGAGCAAGACCTCTGTCGTCGAGAAGTGGGTGGAGGATGCAGCCGCCCTGACCAAGCCGAGCAAAGTGATCTGGGCCGACGGGTCCAAGCAGGAGTACGACCGGCTCGTGGAGGACATGCTGCGCGATGACACGCTCCTCGAGCTGAACCAGAAAACCTATCCCGGCTGCTACCTGCATCGGAGCCATCCCCAGGACGTGGCGCGCACCGAGCAGCTCACCTTCATCTGCACGCGCGAGAAGAACGACGCTGGCCCCACCAACAACTGGATGGAGCCCGCCGAGGCCAAGGCGAAGGCCGGCGCGTATCTCCAGGGCAGCATGAGCTCTCGTCGCATGTGGGTGATTCCCTATCTCATGGGCCCCGCTGGCTCGAAGGGCAGCCGTACCGGCGTGATGGTCACGGACAGCCCCTACGTGGTGGCGAGCATGCACATCATGACGCGCGTGGGGCAGGTCGCCATCGACCACATGCGCGCCGACGACGACTTCATCGCGGGACTCCACGGCATGGGCGATCTCTCGCCAGACCGTCGTCTCATCCTGCACTTCCCCGAGGAGAAGCTGATCTGGAGCGTCGGCTCGGGCTACGGCGGCAACGCGCTCCTCGGCAAGAAGTGCCACGCCCTCCGCATCGGGTCGTACCAGGCGAGGGAAGAAGGCTGGATGGCTGAGCACATGTTCATCCTCGGGGTGGAGGATCCCGAAGGGCGCATCACCTACTTCGGCGGGGCCATGCCGAGCGCCTCGGGCAAGACCAACCTCGCCATGGTCGTGTCGAAACTCCCGGGCTATCGCGCGTGGACGCTGGGCGACGACATCGCTTGGATCTACGTGGATGCCGAGGGCCAGCTCCGCGCCATCAATCCCGAGCGCGGCTTCTTCGGGGTCGCGCCCAATACCAGCGCCGCCACCAACCCCAATGGCATCAAGATGGTGCGCTCGAATACCATCTTCACCAACGTGGCCATGACGCCCTCCAAGGAGCCGTGGTGGGAGGGCATCGGCACCGAGGCGCCCGCGGGGACCATGGATTGGCAGGGGAGGCCGTGGGCGCCCGGCGGCACGCCCGCGGCGCATCCGAACTCGCGCTTCACGGTGCCGTGCAGCCAGTGCCCGTCGATCGCGCCGAACTGGGAGGATCCTCAGGGCGTGCCGATTTCCGGCTTCATCTTCGGCTCCCGACGGACCAACGTGATTCCCATGGTCTTCGAGAGCTTCGGCTGGCAGCATGGTGTCTTCCTCGGCGCGGCCATGAGCACGGAGACCACCGCGGCCATCACGGGACAGGTCGGCGTCGTCCGCCGCGATCCCATGGCCATGATCCCGTTCTGCGGCTACAACATGGGCCAGTA
>DATGCY010000065.1:0-8504 GCA_035311385.1 Candidatus Methylomirabilota bacterium | reverse complement strand
GCCGCCGGCTAGCCTTTGACGCCGCCGGCGCCCCACCCCTGGATGAGGTAGCGCTGCACGGCGACGAAGAAGGCGATGGTGGGGACGGTAATGACCACGCCGGCCGCCATGATCATGCCCCAGTCCACAATGGTGGCGTTGAAGAGGTCGTTGACGCCCACGGGCAGCGTCTTCAGCTCCTCGGAGGTGATGAGCACGAGGGCGAAGAGGAAGTCGTTCCAGGCGAGGATGAAGGTGAAGATGCCGGCGGCGATGATGCCGGGGAGGGCGAGGGGCAGGACCACGTACCACACGGCGCGGCCGAGGCCGGCGCCGTCTACGAGGGCCGCCTCCTCCAGCTCGAGGGGAATGCTCTGGAAGAAGGAGCGCAGGAGCCAGAGGCAGAAGGGCAGGCAGAAGGTCGTGTAGGAGAGAACGAGGGCGAGGTGGGTGTTCACGAGGCCGAGGCGCTTCACCAGGATGTAGAAGGGAATGATGATCATGATGGGCGCGAACATGTAGGTCATCAGGATGAGCCCGGCCACCTTCTCGCGCCCGGGAAACACGCAGCGGGTGAGCCCGTAGGCGCCTGCCGCAGAGACGCTCAGGGTGAGGAGGACGGTGGCAAGAGACACCACCACGCTGTTGCGGAAGTAGGCAAGGAAGCTCGTCTCCGCAAAGAGCCGCGTGAAGTTCTCGAGCGTGCTCTTGACGGGCACCAGGGTGGGCGGGGTGGCGAAGATCTCGCCAGACGGCTTGAGCGCGGTGGAGAGCATCCAGAGGAGCGGGAAAGCGCCGACCAGGAAAAGGGCCAGCCCTCCCGCGTAGAGCACGCCCGCTCGCCGCAGCCCGCTCGGCGCCCCTCTCACGCCGTCGACTCCTCGTCGCGCAGGAGCCGGAAGTACACCGCGGAGATCACGAGGAGCATGCCGAACATGATGACGGCCAGCGCCGCCCCCATGCCCGCCTGCAGGTAGGTGAAGCTCCGCGCGTACGCGTACACGGGCAGGGTGCGGATGTAGCGGCTCACCCCACCCTCGCCTGCCATCAGCCACACCGTGTCGAACTTGGTGAACATGAAGATCGACCGCAGCAGCACGATGACGAAGAGCACGTTGCGCGTCTGGGGCAAGGTGACGTGGACGAATCGCCTCCACGCGCCCGCTCCGTCTACCTTGGCCGCCTCGTACAGCTCGGGCGGGATGGTCTGGAGCCGAGCGAGGTATGCCACCACCACGAAGGGGAAGAACTGCCACACGCTGGTGAGGATGAGTGACCACATGATGTAGTCCGGGCCGAGCCAGGCGAGCGGCCCCCGGGCGAGATGCGTGCGCACGAGGAGATGATTGACCAGCCCGTAGGAGTCGTTGAGGAGCCACTTCCAGAGGATGACGGCCACGATGGTGGGGATCATGTACGGGAAGAGGACGACGCCACGCAGCAGCCCGCGTCCCACGAACGCCTCGTTGAGGAGGAGGGCCGCCCCGATGCCGAGCACGAGCTGGAGGCAGAGCGTGCTCCCCGTGTAGATGGCCCCATAGCGCACGCTCGACCAGAACTCGGGATCGTGGGCGAAGTAGACGTAGTGCCTGAGCCCCACGAAGGTCTGCGTGGGCATGAAGGCGTGCTTGTCGTAGAGGCTCAGCCAGAAGTTGTAGGCGATGGGGAAGACGACCAGGCCGCCCAAGAGGAGCAGGGAGGGAGCGAGGAGAAGCCAGCCGAGGAGCGCGCGCTGCCTCACGGGCGGCTCACAGCGAGGAGCGCGCACCGCCTCACGGACGGGTCACCACCGGCCGACGCCGCAGAGCCCGCGCGACGGGCCGGGTGCCCCGGCGGGTTAGGACCAGCGCTTGTGTCCGAGCTGGGTGAGCAGTTCCTCCGCGCGCTTCTGGGCGCGGTCGGCCTCCGCCTTGGGATTCTTTCCTCCCACCATCACTTCCACCACCATGTCGGCCACGATCCCCGAGCCGTCCAACTCGGCAAGGAAGGGAAGCAGGTTGTCTTCCGGGCGGCTGAAGCCGATGGGGAGGAAGCGCTGCTGGTTCAACCCCGCGATCATCACGTCGTGCCACGACTTCCACTTCTTGATGCGCGGGTTCGCTAGGTACTCCGGATCGTTCAGCATCGATTTGAAGATGGGCGAGAGGTGGATCGGCACCGAGTGGCAGTACTGCAGGTAGTTGTCCTTCTTGTAGAAGATGCGGAGGAACTCGAACGACTCGTTGGGGAACTTCGACTGCGTGAACACCGCCCAGTTTTCGCCGTCGAGGGCCGAGATGCCCACCTTGCCGGACGGGCCGTGCGGGCGAAGCATCGGCTGGAAGTGCTCCGGATCGCGCATATTCTCCGGAGCGTACCGCTCGATGTAGCCGATGGTGCGCGCGCCCGAGAGATGCGCCATGGCGATCTTGCCCGTGGACAGCGCGGCCAGCGTGTCGAGATACTTCTGGCCCGACCAGCCCTGGGGCATGTACTTGTTGAGCTTCTGGAGATACTCGAGGGACTCGAGCATGGCGCGGCTGTTGAGCTGCGGCCGCCACGTCTTGGCCTCGACCCAGGAGCCGCCGTTGCCCGCCAACCACTCCGCGGGATGAACGAAGCCCATGTAGAGCTTCTCGCCCGGCATCTGCAGGGCGTAGCGCTTGTCGTCGGTGAGGGCGGCGGCGAGGGTGAGCATCTCCTCATAGGTGGCAGGCGGCTTGAGTCCCTTCTGCTCGCGCAGGTCGCGCCGCTCCGCGAAGTACGTCGCGCCCATGGCGTGGGTGACTCCGTAGTACTTGCCGTCGAAGTACTGGAGCTTGAGGGTCGCCTCGTGGATGTCCTTCTCCCCGAGGGCGCGGATGAGTTCGTCCATGGGACGGATCTGACCCTTCACGTAGAGCGACGCCGTCATGAACGGGTTCAGGTGCGTCAGATCGGGCGGACTGCCTGCGGCGAGCGCGGCGAGGAGCTTGGTGTTGAGATCGCCCCAGCCGAGCGCCTGCTGCTTCACCTTGAAGCCAGGGAACTTCTTCTCGAACTCCGCAATGCTCGTGTCCTGGATGGTCTTGACGGTCTGGGGCTCGACCTCCGTGTGCCAGACTTGGAGTTCGCGCGTCTGCTGCCCGAGCACGGCGGGGGCGCGACCGACTACCGCGGCCGCCGCCGCGCCCGCGGCGCTGCCCAGGAGGAATCGCCTGCGCGAGATCGTCGATGACCGCTTCGGCTTCGCCATGGCCAGACCTCCGCGCCCGCGTCGATGCGGGGCGCTCTGCGTCGCGTGCGAGTCAGCTGCGCCAGGCAACAGTCGCCGGGGAGTATAGGAGCGGCCTCCAGGGGTGTCAACAATGACGGGGCGGCAAGCCGGAGCGCCGTGGCTCCGTGTCGCTCCAGGCGTGGATGCCATGAAGGCTCATGGCCCCGAGACCCCACAGCACGGCCAGCGCCATGAGGGCCCCGCCGATGAGAGGCACGTGGCGGGCGAGGAACAGCACGCCCAAGGCGAGGAGGAGGAACACCACGCGGATCCGGCGTCGCCGCGCGTTCCGGCCCATGAAGGCCTGGGCGCCCACGTCTCCCACGTAGAAGGCGGCGAGGGCGAAGCCCAGGAGGAGAGCGATGGAGTAGACGACGAATATGATGAGCCCGAGGGGAATGCCAAGGATGGTGATCATGCAGAGGACGGCGAGGACGGGAACGGCCGTGACGAGGAGGAGCCCCAGGCCGAGGCTCTTGAAGGGGTGCATGCCGATGGTGCGCGCGGAAAGCACGGTGAAGCGCGGGAAGATCAGGAACAGCCCCACTGCGACCACGGCCAGCCCGGCCAGGAAGAGGGCGCGGGAGACCGGGACGAGGGCGGTGCCCGTGCGCGCGATGCGGCTCGGCAGCTCGGGCAGATTGTGGGTGACGCGGCCGCCGATCGTGGCCTCGGGCGCGATCCGGGCATCCCGAGGGCTCCAGTAGGTGAGCTTGCCGCGCAGCCGCGCGGTGGGACGCACCTCGATCTCTTGGGCGACCACCTCGACGTTGCCCGTGATCTCGCCGGCCAGCACCACCACCGCGCCGGCGGCCTGAAGCCGGCGACCGATGGAGCCGGCCACGTGTATCTCGCCGCCCGCGAGCTGGGCGCTACCCCCGATCGTCGCCTCCGGCTCGATGGTGATGGTGCCGCCCGCCACGTCGATGTTGCGTCCCACACGGCCGGTGAAGGTGACGGCGCCCCCCGCCGCCCGCACATTGCGCTCCACGAGGCCGCCCACCGTGACCGAGCCCGCGCCCACGATGAGATCACCCCGGACGGTGTGGCCGACGGTGACGCGTCCGCCCCCCGCAATCAGGTCCCCGTTCACCTCAGCCCCGACGTCCACGCCGCCTCCGAAGGCATACAGGTCGGAGGCGATCCGGCCGCGCTTGACGATGCTCCCCGCCACATCCGGGCCCTCTGCGGAGGCCGGCGAGACCACGAGCGCCACGAGGGCGAAGAGGAGCGCCGTGCGACCCACGTGCCGTGACGAGCCCGCGCGGGTGTGGCCAGGCCCCATCGCGCCGAGCCTATGACAGACGCGCGATATAGGGCAGGTTGCGATAGCGCTCCTGGGCATCGAGGCCATAGCCGACCACGAAGACGTCGGGGATCTCGCGCCCGACGTAATCGAGGGTAACGTCGGCCGGGCGCGCTCGGCGCTTGGCCACGAAGGCGCAGGTCTTGATGGAGGCCGGGCCGCGCGTCTGGAAGTTGCGGAGGAGATACGACAGGCTGAGCCCGCTCGCGCAGATCCCCTCCACTACGAGCACGTCGCGGCCTTCCAGCGGCTCGTCGAGATCCTTGCGGATGCGGACGACGCCGGAAGCGGTGACCTGTCCGTAGGGAACGATAGAGATGAAATCCATGGTAGAGGGAATGGACAGCGCGCGCAGCAGATCGGCGAGGAATACCGCGGCGCCTTTCAGCACTCCGACCAAATGCACCGTCTTGTCTGCGTAGTCGGTGGAGATCTGGGCGGCCAAGCGCGCCACCTCGGCGCGGATGGTCTCCTCGTCGAGGAGCGTCTCGCCCAGGCCCGTGTCGAGGATGGCCATCAGGCGAAGCGGGTGGCCTTCACGAAGGCGCGCGCCTCCTCGATGGACGCGGGATCCACGAGGCCCGCGGTCTCCCACTCGTCGAGGCACTGGGAGATAGTGAGGATGGCGTGGAGCTCGTAGCCTTTGGAGGCGAGCAGTTCGCGGCCACCCTGCTCGCGGTCGATGAGGATCACGAGGTCGTTGACGATGAGTCCCGCCTCCTCGAGCACGGCAATGGCTTCGAACTTGCTGCCGCCGTCGGTGATGATGTCGTCGATGAGCACCACGCGATCCCCGGGCTGGTAGATGCCCTCGATGCGCCGCTTGGTGCCGTAGCTTTTCTCCTCCTTGCGCGGGTAGATGAGGGGGAGATTGCCCGCGAGGCTCGCGGAGACGGCCAGGGGCAGCCCCGCATAGGGAATGCCCGCGATGCGATCGCCTTCGCAGCGGCTCACCTCGGCGGCCATGAGCACGCCGATGCGCTGGAGCACGTCGGGGTAGCAGATGACGACACGGAGGTCGATGTAGAAGGGCGACTTGATGCCGGACTTGAGCGTGAAGTCGCCGAAGCGCATGGTGCCGATCTCGTAGAGCCGGCGCATCAGGGTCGCGTGCTCGCGGGTCGGGGTCATGTGCGCATCTCCTCGATGATGGCGGCGGCCGCTTGGGCAGGATCGGGAGCGCCCGTGATGGGGCGTCCCACCACCAGATAGTCGGCGCCCGCCTGGGTGGCGGCGCGCGGTGTGGCTACGCGAGACTGGTCCTGGCGCTCCCCACCGGTCGGGCGCACGCCCGGGGTGACGATGGCCCAGCGCGGGCCGAGAGCGTTGCGAATGGCGCGAATCTCGTTGGGTGAGGCGACGTTGCCGTCGAGCCCCGCCTCACGGGCCAGCGTGCAGAGATGAAGGACGTGGCCTTCCACGGAAGAGGCAATGTGAAGCTCGTGCCCGAGCGTGGTGCGATCGAGGCTCGTGAGCACGGTGACGGCGAGGACGAGCGGCCGGGCGACGCCGAGAGTGTGCGCAGCCTCCGCGGCGCCGTGGGCCGCCGCCTGCATCATGGCCCGCCCTCCGGAGGCGTGGACGTTGAACATGAACACCCCGAGCCGCACCGCCTCGCGCGCGGCGCCGTCCACCGTGTTGGGAATGTCGTGAAACTTCAGGTCGAGGAACACCTCGCCGCCCCGCTTGCGCACCGCCTCCACCGCGGAGGGCCCGAGGGCGGTGAAGAGCTGCGAGCCGATCTTGAAGCGGGTGACCTGGCCGGCGAGGGCGTCGACCAGCCCCACCGCACGGTCGATGGAGTCCACGTCGAGGGCGACGATGAGCTGATCCTTAGGATCGCGGGGCATAGTAGTCCTGGAGGGCCTGCACGGTCATCTCTCCTTTGAGGAGCGCCTCGATGCCGCCCACGGCGGCCTGGGCGCCGTCCACGGTGGTGTAGTAGGGGATGTTCAGGATCACTGCCGTCCGCCGGATCAGGGAAGAATCCTTGCGGGCGCGGCCGTCTTCGGGCGTGTTGAAGACCAGCGCGATCTCCCCGCGCTTCATCAGATCGACGATATTGGGACGGAGCTTCTCGGCGACCTTGTGGACGAGCTCCACCGTCATGCCCTGTCGGGTGAGGAGCTTGGACGTCCCCGCCGTGGCGACGAGGGAGAAACCCATGTCGGCGAGCCGCTTCGCTACCTGGAGGACCGCGCGCTTGTCTCGGTTCTTCACGGAGAGGAAGACCTTGCCCGAGGTGGGCAGGGGCGAGCTCGCGGCGAGCTGCGACTTCACGTAGGCCTTGCGGAAGTCGCGGTCGATGCCCATGACTTCGCCCGTAGACTTCATCTCGGGGCCGAGGAGCACGTCCACCCCAGGGAACTTGATGAAAGGGAAGACCGCCTCCTTCACCGCGATGTGCCCCACCTCGCGCTCGGCGGCGAGGCCGAGGTCGGCCAGGCGGCTGCCCAGCATGACCTTGGTGGCGAGCTTGGCCAGGGGGACGCCAATGGCCTTGGAAACGAAGGGGACGGTGCGCGAGGCGCGTGGGTTGACCTCGAGCACGTAGACCGTCTCGTTCTTGATGGCGAACTGGATGTTGAGGAGGCCGATGACGCCGAGCTCCCGGGCGAGCGTGCGTGTCTGCGCCTTGATCCGCTCGATCTGATCGTCGCCCAGGGAGTAGGGCGGCAGCGCGCACGCGGAGTCGCCCGAGTGGATGCCCGCCTTCTCGATGTGCTCCATGACGCCGCCCACCACCACGCGCTCGGGATCGGCGATGGCGTCCACGTCCACCTCGAGGGCATCCTCGAGGAACTTGTCCACGAGGATGGGATGCTCGGGACTGACCCGCACTGCCTCGCGCATGTAGGCCTGGAGGTCCTCGCCGTCGTAGACGATCTGCATCGCGCGGCCACCCAAAACATAGGAGGGCCGCACGAGCACGGGATAGCCGATGCTCTCCGCGATGCGCTGCGCTTCCTCGAAGGAGCCCGCGGTGTCTCCGGGTGCCTGCTCCATCCGGAGGTCGGCAAGGAGCGCGGCGAAGCGCCGGCGGTCCTCGGCGCGATCAATGGCGTCGGGGGGCGTTCCCAGGATGGTCACCCCCGCCCGCTCCAGGGGCACCACGAGCTTGAGCGGCGTCTGCCCTCCGAACTGGACGATGACGCCGCGTGGCCGCTCGCGCTCCACGATGTTCATCACATCCTCGAAAGTGAGCGGCTCGAAGTAGAGACGATCCGAGGTGTCGTAGTCGGTGGAGACCGTCTCGGGATTGCAGTTGACCATGATCGCCTCCACCCCCGATTCCTTGAGGGCGAAGGCGGCGTGCACGCAGGCGTAGTCGAACTCGATGCCTTGGCCGATGCGATTCGGCCCCGAGCCCAGGATGACGACCTTGTCGCGCGTGGTGGCCGGCGCCTCGTCCTCCTCCTCGTAGGTCGAGTAGAGATACGGGGTGTGGGCCTCGAACTCTGCTGCGCAGGTGTCGACCATCTTGAAGGTGGCCCGGATGCCCGCGGCCAGGCGCGTGCGGCGGACCTCGCTCTCCGTCGTCCCGCAGAGCTCGGCGAGGCGGCGATCGGCGAAGCCCAGCTGCTTCGCCTGGCGGAGCACGGCCGCATCGGCCAGTCCCGCGCGTGTGATGATCGACTCGAACTCGACGATCTCGCGGATGTTCTCGAGGAACCAGGGATCGATGGCAGACAGCGCGTGGAGGTCCGGCGTCGTCATCCCGCGCCGATAGCCCTCGGCCACCGCGAAGCAGCGCTCGGCGTTGGGGATGTGGATCGCCTGGCGCAGCGTCTCGAGGTCGGCGGGAGGCGGGTCCATCACGAGGCCCCACCGGTCTTGCTCGAGGGAGCGCACGGCCTTCTGGAGCGCCTCCTTGAAGGTGCGGCCGATGGCCATCGCCTCACCGACCGACTTCATTTGGGTGGTGAGGGTCTGGTCGGCCTCGGGAAATTTCTCGAAGGCCCAGCGCGGGAACTTGACCACGCA
>DATGCY010000064.1:0-21550 GCA_035311385.1 Candidatus Methylomirabilota bacterium | reverse complement strand
CCGACGGGACCATCTTGAGGATGGAGCTCGGCCTTCCCATCGTCACCTGCGGCCCGGGCAATCGCCTCATCCCGCATCAGGTGGACGAATACGTGGAAGCGAGCGAAATCGTCGACGCGGCGAAGATTTATTCTGCCGCAGCTCTCAAGTACCTGGAAGCCTAAGGCGCGGCAACGAATGACCAGCGCGGACCGCCCGCGTCTGCGGGCTCTGGAGGCGTTTCCGGTCGAGCAGGACGGTCAGCGGTTCATCGGCCTGCGAGACCCGGGAGGATTCACCGAGGAGGTCGTCCTCCTTCCCATTCCCGCCCTCGACATCGTCTCCCTCTTCGACGGCGAGCGCTCGGTCGCGGAGATCCATGAGATCGTGCAAGCCCGCCACGGCAGGGCGGCCCCCGCGCCGGAGGACATCGCGCGGTTCGCCGAGCGCCTCGACGAGGCGGGCTTCCTGCAGAGCTTGGGCTTCGAGGCACGGCGGCAGGCCATCGAGGAGGCCTGGCTCGCCGCACCCTCCCGGCCCGCCGCGCACGCGGGCGGCGCGTACGCGGACGATCCCGATGCCCTCAAGGGCCAGATCGACGGCTTCTTCGTCAACGGCGACGGCCCCGGGTGGCCCGCGCCGCGTCCCGGCGCACCGAAGCTTCGCGGGCTCATCGCCCCGCACATCGACTTCCACCGCGGCGGGCCGACCTACGGCTGGGCCTATCGTGCCCTCGTCGAGCGTTGCGACGCGGATCTCTTCGTCGTTCTCGGCACGTGCCACGCGGGTATGCCCGATCCCTTCGCGGCGACCCTCAAGCCCTACGACACGCCGCTCGGGCCCGCCGCGGTGGACGTCGATTTCTTCGAGGCGCTGGCCCGGCGCTACGGCCACGACCTCCTCGCCTCGCAGACAGCGCATCGCAACGAGCACTCGATCGAGTTCCAGGCGGTGATGCTCCGGCGGCTGCTTGGTCACCGGCCGTTCACGATCCTGCCCGTGCTCGCCTCGTTCCTCCACGAGGCGATCTGGACGGGAGCCGACGCGGAGGCCGATCCCCGAGTCCCGCGTTTTCTCGAGGCCCTCGGCGAGACGATCAGCGCGTCGGGGCGGCGCGTCTGCGTCGTTGCCGGTGTCGACCTCGCCCACGTGGGGCCGCGCTTCGGCGACGCGGAGGCGAACACCGCGGCCTTTCTCGAGCGCGTCGCCCGGGAGGACGCGAAGATGCTGGAGGCGGTGACGGCATCCGAGCCCACGGCGTTCTTCGCCTCCGTCGCTGCCGACGGCGACAGCCGCCGTATCTGCGGCCTCTCTCCCATCTACGCTTTTCTCCGCGTGCTGCCCGGCATCAGGGGCGAACTCCTCCGCTATAGCCAGTGGCCCGACCCGCAGGGCGCTGTCACCTACTGCGCGGCGGCCTTCGCATGACCTCGGCCAGCGATCCCTCGACCTGGAAGCTGCCGCGTCTCCGCATCGATCGCGAGGGCGTCTGGTTCCACGAGGATGAGGAGGTGACGCACGAGGGCATTCTCGCGAACCTGCGGGATGCTCTCCAGATCGACGCGACGGGCTACTTCATCCAGATCGGGCCCGTGCGCGTGCCCGTGGAGGTGGAGGATGCGCCATATTCGATCGTACGTCTGGAGACTGCGGACGACGGCTTCACGGTGACCCTGAACGATCTGAGCCGCGAGCCCCTTGACCCGAACACACTCAGGCTGGGACCGGGGGAGGCGCCCTATTGTCGGGTCAAGGGCGGGCGCTTCGAGGCGCGGTTCAACCGGGCGGCGGCGTGGCAGCTGCTCCAGCACATGGAGCCGGGCGACGCAGGCGCGCCTGCCTCCGTCACGGTGGGCGGGCGACGCTACCCCCTGGGAGCCTGAGCGCGCACCTCGCGTAGCGTGGCCAGCATCTCGTCGTGGATGCGGCCGTTGGAGGCAACCACGGAAGGCCGACCCAGATCCACGGGGCCGCCCGCGGGATTGGTGACACGGCCTCCCGCTTCCTCCACCATGAGGCAGCCCGCCGCCACGTCCCACGGTCCGAGGACGAGCTCCCAGAAGCCGTCGAGACGGCCCGTCGCCACGAGGGCCAGGTTGATGGCGGCCGAGCCCATCTCACGCACGCTCCGGCAGCGAACCATGAAGGCGGCATGTTCGGCGAGGTTGTTCTCACGGGTCCGCCGGATATCGTACGGATAGCCCGTGGAGAGCAGGCTCTCGTCGAGGGTGGGCGTATGCGATACGCGCAGCGGCTGACCGTTGAGGAAGGCCCCCTCGCCGCGTACGACGGTGAAGCACTCGTCCCGGTTGGGATCGAAGACGACGCCGAGCTGCACCGCGCCCTCGATCTCGAGGGCAATGGAGACGGCGAAGAAAGGCATTCCGTGGGCATAGTTCGTCGTGCCGTCGAGCGGGTCGACGATCCACCGATGGGTCGATGAGCCCGGGCGCGCGCCGCCTTCTTCGGCGAGGATGGCGTGATCGGGGAAGCGTGAATGCAAAAGATCGATGACGAGGGCCTCCGCCTGCCGGTCCATCTCCGTCACGAGATTGCTGGGACTGCCCTTGTAGCGGACCTGGCGGAGCGAGCCGAAGCGATCGAGGAGGAGGGCGCCGGCGCGCCGGGCGGCGTCCACCGCGACCTCGAGAAAAGGCTCGGCCATGTCGGTCCGAGCCTAGCACACGCCCGCCGTGACAGCGCCCGCCTTGACAGTGGATAACGCTTCGCCGAAGGTGGACAGGCACCACATCTCGGACGGACGAGGGAGAGCCATGCGCATCGTGGTGATGGGCTCGGGCGGCACCGGTGGATTCTTCGGAGCGAAGCTCGCGCGGGCAGGCGAGGACGTGACCTTCGTGGCGCGCGGAACCCACCTCGACGCCATCCGGAGGCACGGTCTCCGCGTGAAATCCGCATCCGAAGGGGAGTGGGTGGTGCAGGCGCCCGCGGTGGAGCGCCTCGATGGCGTGGCGCCCGCCGACCTCGTGCTCTTCTGCGTGAAGTCCTTCGACACGGAGACGGCGGCACGCGCTATCGTCCCCGTGCTGGGTCCTGACACCGGCGTGCTTTCCATCCAGAACGGCGTGGACAACGAGGACAAGCTGGAAGCTATCCTGGGCAAGGGGCGCGTCCTGGGCGGTATGACTCAGGTCTTCACCACCATCGAGTCGCCCGGCGTCATCCAGCACAGCCTCTTCGGGCGCATCCAGTTCGGCGAGATGGACGGGCGCGAGTCGGCGCGGGCGCGGGCTTTCGTTGAGGCGTGCCGTCGCGCGAGCATTCCCTGCGAGATCTCCACCGACGTGCGGCGGACGCTCTGGAGCAAGTACGTCAGCCTGGTCGCCCACTCGGCCATGACCGCTCTCACGCGCTGCCCCACGGGGATCATCCGCACCGTGCCCGAAACGCGGCGCCTGTACCGCCTGCTCCTCGAGGAGTTGGCCGCCCTTGCCAAGGCCTCCGGCGTGGACCTGGGTCCCGGCGTGGTGGAGGCTTCCCTGGCGACCCTCGATGCCATCGGCGCCCAGGCCTACTCCTCGCTCCACTACGATCTGACGCACGGCAAGCGGCTCGAGCTGGAAGCGCTCCAAGGGCATGCCGTCGCCCTCGGCGAGCGGTACGGCATCGCCACGCCCATGCTCTTCGCGATGTACGCGCTCTTGCGTCCCCATCTCGACGGAGCGCCCGCCGCCACTCCGGCATAGCCTCGGTATACTGGCCGGGTGTCGCCCACTCGGCGCATCTTGGGATATCTCCGTCCCTACGCTGCCCGCTATGCGGTGGGCGTGGTTTGCTTGGCCATCGGCACCGGCCTGTCGCTGGGCATCCCGTGGCAGGTGAAGCAGGCCATCGACGGACTGCGCGCGAACGACGGCCGGCTTCTCTCCCATGCCGCGGTGATCGTGGTCCTCGCCCTCCTGCACGGCCTGTCGAGGCTCGGCTCTCGCTTCGCCATGCTCGGGGCGGGGCAGTGGGTCGAGCACGACGTCCGCCGCGATCTCTATGGTCACCTCGAGACCTTGCCGCCTGCCTTCTACCTGACCCGCCGCACGGGCGATCTCATGTCGCGCGCCACCAATGACATCCAGGCTCTGCGCGCGCTCGCCGGCTTTGGGGCGGTGATGCTGGTGAGCACCACCTTCACCTTCGCGGGAACGCTGGCCGCCATGTGGGCTATCGATCCCCGGCTCACCATCTGGGCGCTGGCGCCATCGCCCATCCTCGTGCTCCTCGCGCGGCGCTTCAACCACCGGGTCGAGGTGGAATCGACCGCGCTGCAGGAGCAGCTCGGCGCGCTCTCCGCCAAGGTGCAGGAGAACCTGACGGGCACCGCGGTCGTCCGCGCCTACACCATGGAGGCGCGGGAGATTCGTGCCTTCGAGCGCCTGAACCGGGACTATCTCGCGCGCGGTATCCGCCTCGCCCGTACTCAGGCCGCCTTCTCGCCCATGCTCGGCCTCATCTCGGGGCTGGGCGCCCTGATCGTCCTATGGGTCGGGGGACACGCCGTGCTCGAGGGGCGCGTCACCCTCGGCGCCTTCGTGGCGTTCAGCGGCTACCTCGCCCACCTTGCGTGGCCCACCATCGCATTGGGATGGACACTTGCCAATCTCAAGCGAGGGCTCGCCGCCATGGTGCGCATCGCGGAGATCCTCGACGAGCCTGGCCACGCTGCCGACACGCGGGCCGATGCGAGCATCCCGCTCCTTACAGGCCCCATCGAGTTCCGGTGCGTGGACTTCGCGTACGACGGCCGACAGCCCGCGTTGTCCGACGTGAGTTTCACCGTGCCCGAAGGCGCACTGGTCGCCGTGGTCGGTCCTACGGGAAGCGGCAAGTCCACCCTGGGGGCGCTGGTGAGCCGTCTCTACGAGCCGCCGCCGGGCAGCGTCTTCGTGGGGGGAGTCGACGTGCGCGACCTGTCCCGCGCGCGGCTCCGGCGCTCGATGGGCTACGTGCCGCAGGAAGCCTTCCTCTTCTCACGCTCCATCGGTGACAACGTCGCCCTCGGCGACGAGATGGCGCCCGAGGTGCGACTCCGCGCGGCCGTGGAAACGGCGGGACTGGGCCCGGAGATCGAGGGCTTCCCCGAGGGCTGGGAGACGGTGGTCGGCGAGCGCGGCCTCACCCTGTCCGGCGGGCAGCGCCAGCGTGTCGCCCTCGCCCGCTCCCTCGTGCCCGAGGCGCCCATCCTCGTGCTCGACGACGTTTTCTCCGCCGTCGATGCGGGCAAGGAGTCGGAGATCCTCCACTCGCTCCGCGCCGCCGTCACGGGCCGCAGCACGCTCGTCATGACGCACCGACTGCGCGTCGCCCAGGAGGCCGATCAGATCGTCGTCCTCGACGAGGGCCGAGTGGTGGAGAAGGGCACGCACACCGAGCTGCTCGAGGCCGGCGGCCTTTATGCCAGGCTCTGGCGCATCCAGCAGATCGAGCAAGAGCTCGCCAATGAGTGACCGGAGCGGGAAGATTGTGGGAGCCACTTGTAGGTGCCGGGCACGGGGACATGAGTAACCGAGAAGTGTCGGGAGCAGAGACGGCGCGCTCTCGGCGCGGCGAGGCGCGAGAGGGGGGGAGTGCGGGGGCCATTTCTAGGCCCCCGCAGACGGACGACGAAGTCCTGGGCAAGGCGTACGACCAGCGGCTCATGCGTCGGCTCTGGGTCATGGTGCGCCCCCATCGGCGCCTGATCTATCTCTCCCTTTTCCTCTTCCCGAGCATTGCCGGCCTCGAGCTGCTCCAGCCGTGGCTGGTGAAGATCGCCATCGACCGGCACATCCTGGTTGGCGACTGGCCCGGCCTCAGTCGCGTGGCCGTGGCGTATCTCGCGTGCCTCCTCGGTCTCTACGCGCTGCGCGTCGCCGTGTCCTTCCTCACCCAGACCCTGGGCCAGCGCGTGATGTACGACCTGCGCATTGCTCTCTTCGCCCATCTCCAGCGGCAGGACGCCGCCTTCTTCGACCGGAGCCCGGTGGGCCGCCTCATGACCCGCGTGCTGACGGATGTGGAGGCGATCAACGAGCTTTTCGCGAGCGGGGCCATGGCCGTGCTGAGCGATGTGCTCACCCTCGGCGGCATCGTCGTTCTCATGCTCTTCCTGAATTGGGAGCTCGCCCTGGTGACCTTCGCGCTGGTGCCCGTCCTCGGTTTCGGCGCCGCGTACTTCCGGGTCAAGGCGCGTGACAGCTACCGCGCCGTGCGCACGCGCCTGGCTCGCCTCAACGCCTTCCTCCAGGAGTCGTTGCAGGGGATGGCGGTGATCCAGCTCTTCGCCCGCGAGCAGCGCGAGGCGGAACTGTTCGGCCGCCTCAATGCCGACCTGCGCCGCGCCCAGTTTCGCTCGACCACCTTCGATGCGCTCCTCTATGCGGGGGTGGAGGCCGTCGGCTCCATGGGCGTGGCCCTCCTTCTCTGGTATGGCGGCGGCCAGGTGATGCAGAAGGCGCTCACCTTCGGCGGTCTCGTCGCCTTCCTCGAGTACACCGCCCGTTTCTTTCTCCCGATCCGTGACCTTGGCGCCAAGTACACGGTGATGCAGGCGGCGACGGTGGCCGCCGAGCGCATCTTCGGACTCCTCGATACCGACCCGGGCGTGCGCGCGCCCGCGGCGGGGGCCCATGAGGCGATGCCCGGAGCGGCCGCGGTGGAGTTCCGCAACGTGTGGTTCGCCTACCAGGGCGAGGAGTGGGTGCTCCGCGACTGCTCGTTCACCGTTGCGCCCGGAGAGCGGGTCGCTCTGGTCGGCCCGACGGGCGAGGGTAAGAGCACCATCGTGCGCCTCATGATCCGCGGGTACGACGTCTCGCGAGGCCAGGTCCTGGTGGGCGGACGGGATGTGCGCGAGTGGGACCTCCATGCCCTCCGACGCCACGTCGGCGTCATCCCCCAGGAAGTGTTTCTCTTCACGGGCACGGTGGCGGAGAACCTCCGCGTGGGGGCGGGGGAGGCGGCCTCCGCCTCCGCTCTGGACGGCGCTTTGCGCACGGCGCGCGCCGATCGGGTGGTCGCCGCGCTCCCGCGCCGGCTCGACGAGGTGGTCCGTGAGCGCGGGCAGAACCTCTCGCAGGGACAGCGTCAGCTGCTGGCCATCGCCCGCGCCCTCCTTTATAATCCGGCCGTTCTCGCCCTCGACGAGGCAACGTCGAGCGTGGATCCGGAATCGGAAGCGCTGATTCGTGCGGGACTCGAGGAGCTCTTGCGAGGCAGGGCCAGCGTGGCCATCGCCCATCGGCTGTCCACCATCCACACGGCGGATCGGATTCTCGTGCTGCATCGAGGGCGCATCCGTGAGGCGGGCCGGCATGCCGAGCTTCTTGCCCAGGGCGGGCGATATGCGAGACTCTACGAGCTTCAGTTCGGAGACAGCTCGTGATCGACTTCGAGCGGCGTGTATGGCGCGAGGTGGCCAAGATCCCGCGCGGCCGGGTGGCGACCTACGGGCAGATCGCCTCGTGGCTTGGCTGGCCCCGGCGGGCTCGCATGGTAGGCCGCGCGATGCGGAGCTGCCCCTCGGGCGTGCCGTGGCATCGCGTGGTGAACGCACGCGGAGAGATCAGCCGGCGTGCCGCGGTGGGCAGCATGATGACCCAGCGCATCCTGCTCCATCAGGAGGGGGTGGCGTTGCGCAGCGGCCGGGTGCCACTCGGACGATTCCGATGGCAGGGACCGCGACACGCCGTCGAGAAGCTTCGTCGGCACGGAGGATGACATGCGCCTCGGCTTGAACATGGGGTATTCCGGCTCCGCCCTCCGCATCGATGTGCCGCTGGTGCAGGAGGCCGACCGCCTTGGCTTTCACTCCGTCTGGTCGGCGGAAGCCTACGGCTCGGATGCCGTCACGACGCTCACGTGGGTCGCGGCACTGACCAAGCAGATCCACGTGGGCACGGCCATCATGCAGATCCCGGCGCGGACGCCGACGCTCACCGCTACCACGGCCATCACCTTGGACCAGCTCTCCGGAGGACGTTTCCTCCTGGGCCTGGGCGTGTCCGGGCCGCAGGTGATAGAGGGATGGCACGGCGTGCCGTTCGGCAAGCCGCTGGCGCGCACCCGCGAGTACGTGGAGATCGTGCGCTCGGTGTGGCGGCGCGAGAAACCCGTGGAGTTCAAGGGGCAGTACTACCAGATCCCCTACGCGGGCTCCGACGCCACGGGGCTCGGCAAGCCGCTCAAGTCCATCCTGCACGGCCGTCCGGACATCCCCATCTATCTGGCGGCCATCGGCCCGAGGAACGTGGCCCTCGCCGCGGAGATCGCCGACGGCTGGCTGCCCATCTTCTTCTCGCCGGAGCGGCTCGGCGTCCTCCGGAGCTCGCTCGACGAGGGTTTCGCGCGGGCGGGAGGCGGCAAGTCGCTCGCCCATTTCGACATCGCGCCCACGGTGCCCGTGGTCGTCGGCGACGACGTCGAGGCCTGTCGCGCCACCATCAAGCCTCGCCTCGCTCTGTACGTGGGCGGCATGGGCGCCCGTGGACGGAACTTCTACAACGACCTCGTGCGCCGCTACGGCTACGAGGCGGCCGCCAAGAGCATCCAGGATCTCTATCTCGCGGGGAAGAAGGACGAGGCGGCGGCCGCGGTTCCCGATGCGCTCGTGGACGAGGTGGCCCTGTGCGGCCCGAAGGAGCGAATCCGCGAACGCCTGCAGATCTGGAAGAGCTCGGGGGTGACCACGCTGATCTGCGGTGTCGGCCAGCTGGAGGCGCTGCGCCTCATGGCCGAGCTCGCCCTCTAAGCCGGCGTGAAGCCCGCCGTCTCGCGTTTCCAGGCCGCGCTGGCCACCCTCGGCCTGGATCGTCACGTGGTGGAGCTGTCCGTGGAGGCGCGCACTTCGCAGCAGGCCGCGGACGCGGTGGGAGTGAGCGTAGGACAGATCGCGAAGTCCCTCGTGTTCACCGTGGATGGCGCTCCCGTCATGGTGGTCGCCTCCGGGATCAACCGCGTGGACGAGCGGAAGCTTTCGAAGTTGGCGGGGGGCAAGGTCAAGCGCGCGGACGCGGACCTGGTCAGGAAGGCCACGGGCTACGCCATCGGCGGCGTGCCTCCCTTTGCCCACGACCAGGAGATGCCTGTGTGGGTCGACGAGGACCTGCTCGTCCATCCGCTCATCTACGCCGCGGCGGGGGTGCCGGAGTGCGTGTTTCCTCTGACGCCCGACGAGCTGGTCCAGGCCACGCGCGGCCGCGTCGCTGACGTGAAGGAGTCCAAACCGATCACAGGGGGGCCGAGATGAAGCTCAAGGATAGAGTGGCCATCGTCACGGGCGCCGGGTCGGGCATCGGGCAGGCTTCGGCGCTCCTCTTCGCACAGGAGGGCGCGCGGGTCGCCGTGGTCGATCTCAAGCCCGACGCCGCCCGCGCCACCGTCGAGCAGATCGAGAAGGCGGGCGGTCAGGCCCTGGCCATCACCGCCGACGTGAGTCGCGCGGAGGACAACCGCGAGGCGGTCGCGCAGACCACCGCGCGCTGGGGGCGGCTTGACGTCTTCTTCGCCAACGCCGGCGTGCCACAGTGGCCTACCGCGGTCGAGGACATGGACGAGAGCGCCTTCGACAAGATCATGGCCGTCAACGTGAAAGGCGTCTTCCTCGGGGTGAAGTTCGCCGCGCCCGTCATGAAGAAGCAGAAGAGCGGGGTCATCCTCATCACCGGCTCTACGGCCGCCTTCAAGCCGCGTCCGGGCGGACAGTGCTACGCGGCCTCCAAGGGCGCGGTCACCGTCATGGGGCAGAGCCTCGCCGTGGAGCTGGCGCCTCTCGGCATCCGCGTGGTGGTCATCGCGCCGGTGGCTACGGAGACGCCCATGCTGCCCACCTTCATGGGCAAGACGGACATCGACGACGAGGGAATGCAGCGCTACACGGCGACGGTGCCGCTTGGGCGGCTCAACCGGCCCGACGACCTCGCCAAGGCCGCGCTCTTCCTCGCCTCGGACGATGCCGCCATGATCACGGGCAGCCCCTTCATCGTGGACGGCGGTCGCTGCGCGTGAACGTCATCCCGCTCGCCGCCGACTCCCTCGGAGTGCGCTCGATGGCGACCTACGTCGAGTGCGGCCAGACGCGCATCCTCATCGATCCCGGCGCGACGATGGCTCCGAATCGCTTCGGGCTGCCCCCGGCCGACGAGGAGTGGGAGGCCCTGCGCAGGGCCAACGACCGCATCTCCGCCTATGTCCTGCGGGCGGGGATGATCTTTCTGAGTCACTATCACGAGGACCATTTCCGCCACGATCCCGGGCTCTATCGCGGCCGCACGGTGTGGGCCAAGGACGCCCGACGCATGATCAACCCGCGGCAGGCGCAGCGGGCGAGCGAGCTCTGGAAATCGATCGAGCGCGACTGCCGTCTCGACGCCGCCGAGGGCCGGGTGCTCGAGACGCCGGAGGCGCGGCTCTCCGCCTCGCCGCCGCTCGCCCACGGCACCGAGGGCACGGGGCTGGGCTACGTCGTCGCGCTCACCGTCACCGACCTCCGCGAGGGCAAGCGCTTCGTGCACGCCTCCGACGTCCAGGGTCCGCTCTCCGCGGTGGCGGCCGCGTACTTGATCCGCGAGCGGCCCGATCTTCTCTACCTGTCCGGTCCGCCCACCTACCTGGAGAGCCAGCTCGGCCCCGCGCTGATCGACCATGGAGTGGAGCAGCTCCTGCGCGTGATCGACCAGACGGGCTGCCGGGTGATCCTCGATCATCACGCCCTGCGCGCCGAGGGCTATCCTGATCGCCTCCGGTCCCTCTGGGCCACGGGTCGCGTGGTCACCGCCGCCGGCTTCCTCGGTCTGGAGGACGCGCCACTCGAGTCGAGGCGGCGCAGGTTGTGGGCGGGCAAGCGGAAGCCGGCGGCGCGCATGGCCCCGCGATTGAACGGTCGTGATCGCTCCGATATGATCGAGGCCAGACGCGACATGCGACGAGCGAAGGGAGGAGCAGCCGAATGAGCGACGAGAAGACCCTGAAGGTCGGGGATGCCGCGCCCCCGTTCACCATGAAGACCATCGGGCTCAAGGAGGTCAGCCTGAAGGACTATCAGGGCAAGAACGTGGTGCTGCTGTTCTATCCCCTGGACTGGACCCCTGGCTGATCGAAATGCATGCCCGCCTTCGACAAGCGCGTCAAGGACTTCGAGGCGGCGAATACCCAGGTTCTGGGTATCAGCACGGATAGCCCCTTCAGCCACGAGAACTGGGCGAAGTCGGTGGGTATCTCGCATTACCCGCTGCTCTCAGACGTGCAGCGAACGGTGAGCAAGGACTACGGGGTGTACTGGTCGGACTGGAACGCCAACCACCGGGTCACGTTCATCGTGAACAAGCAAGGGAAGATCGCTTTCGTCGAAAGCTACGGTAAGGGCGAGCTCCCCGATCCCGACAAGATCCTTGCCGAAGTGAAGAAGCTCGGTTAGGGCTCGCCCCGTTCCCGACGAGCGGGGGTGGCGCGCGCTTGCTTCGTGGTGAGCGCCACCCCCGCCAGCACCGCCGCGCCCCCGAGGACACCGCTCAGCCCGATGCGCTCACCGAGCATGACCCACGCGAGCAGCACGCCGATGATGGGCTGGAGATTCAGGAACACGGCCGCTCGGCTCGGCCCCACTAGATGCACCGCCTCGTACCACCACACGTGCGCCACGGATCCGAGGATGGCCTGGTAGAGCACCACCGTCCATGCCACCACCGAGTTGAAATCGGGGGCGGGGAAGAGTCGCGCGGTGAGAAAGGGCAGGGGCAGCAGCATCAGGGAGCCGAAGACGTAGGCGGTGGTGGTGGCGACGATGGGCGAGTGACGGGCGAGCACGCGCTTGCCGTAGACGGTGTAGGCGGCCCACCCCATGCTGCTCACCAGGAGCAGGAAGTCGCCCGGTCGCAGATCGAGATGGGTGACGGCGTGCCAGCTCCCTTTGGTGATGATGAGCACGACGCCGAGGGCCGAGCAGGCCACGCCCAGCCACTGGCGAGGATGGAGCTGCTCGCGGAGATAGAAGCGCGCGCCCACGACGACCATGACGGGCGTGACTGGCTGGAGAAGTACGGCGCTCGAGGCGGTGGTGAAGGCGATGGCGAGATACGTTCCGCCCGTGGAGACGAAGATGCCCGCGAAGCCCAGGAAGAGGAGGGGGCCGAGGTCGCGCAGCCGGAGGGCGGTGAACTCCGCGGCACCCCGCCGCCACAGGGTGACGCACAGGAAGGCGGAGGCGATGCTCGTGCGGAGGACCACGAGGAGGAGAGGAGGAAAGGCCACGAGGGCCAGCTTGGCGAAGGCCGGATACGATCCCCACAGGGCGGCGATCAGCGTCAGCGCCGTGTAGGCGCCGGTTTGACCGGAACCGAGCACCCGCCTATGATAGCGCGTTCGTCATGGCCGACTACATCATCGAGCGGCGTCTCTGGCTGCCGCGGCCGCGTCCCGACGTCTTCGAGTTCTTCGCCGATCCGCGAAACCTCTCCGCTGTGCAGCCGCGCTGGGCGCATCCCACCTGGCTCGCCGAGCCGCCCTCGCGGCTCGAGGCGGGCGCACTCCTCGACTTCACCGTGCGCATGGCCGGCGTCCCCGTGAAGTGGCGGGTGATGGTCCGCGAGTTCGATCCGCCCTTCCGCTTCGTGGACGTGCAGCTCTGGGGTCCCTTCGCCCGCTGGGAGCATCGCCATCGATTCCTCGAGGGACCCTTCGCGGCGGGACCGGGACCGGTCGGGACGTGGATGGAGGATCGCATCACCTATCGCCTGCCCGGAGGGCCGCTTGGCAGGGTCGCGCACCGCCTGGGTGTCGGCCGCCGACTCGCTGCGCTCTTCGAGTTCCGCGAAGCGCGGCTGCGCGAGCGCTTCGCATGAGGGACGCCCGCCCCGCCCCTGCGCGCGACTGGCTCGGTGCCCACATGTCCATCGCCGGCGGGCTCTACCGCGCCCTCGAGCGCGGGCGCGAGGTCGGCTGCTCGGTGGTGCAGATCTTCCTGAAGAACCAGCTCCAGTGGGCGGCCCGTCCCTACACCGCGGAGGACATCGCGCAGTTCAAGGCGGCGAGACGGCGTACGGGCATCCGCACGGTCTTCGCACACTCGAGCTATCTCATCAACCTGGCCGCCGCCGATCCGCGCGAGTGGCAACGCGCGGTGGAGGCATTCCACGACGAGCTCGAGCGCGCGGAAATGCTCGAGCTGCCTTTCGTGGTGATCCATCCCGGCTCGCATCGCGGAGAAGGCTTGGCGGCGGGGATGGCGCGGATCGCCCGCGCGCTCGACACGGTCCTGGCACGCACGCGCGGCTATCGCGTCATGGTGCTGCTCGAGAACACGGCGGGGGGCGGGGCGACCATCGGTCGGAGCTTCGAGGAGCTGGCCGGCCTCCTCGATGCCGTGGCCCGGCCGGAGCGGGTCGGAGTCTGCCTAGACACCTGCCACCTTTTCGCCGCGGGCTACGACGTGCGGACGCCAGAGGGCTACGAGTCAACCATGAAAGCGTGTGGGCGACTCGTCGGCCTGCGACGCATCCGCGCCTTCCACTTGAATGACGCCAAGGCTCCCCTCGGCTCGGGTCTCGACCGCCACGAGAAGATCGGCGCGGGCGCCATGGGCTCGGCGGCCTTTCGGCTCTTCATGCGCGACCGGCGCTTCGCCCGTGTGCCCATGGCGCTGGAGACGCCCAAGGACCCGGAGCCCAAGGCCGACCGCGATGCCCTCGCTCTCCTGCGCCGCCTGCGCGGTTAGCCTCTACTGGTGGTTACGAACACTCGGAGCGCGAGGCGGGTCGGGGCCCGTCGGCGGGGGTGGGGGAGCGCTCCAGCTGCGTCACCCGCTCGCCTGAATCGCCGCCCTGTGGGCGGCGCACAGGACGAGGGGGTCCCACTCCGCCGGAGCGCTCCCCCACCCCCGCCGCCACCCGCCCCGTCACACATGTGGCACCGGTGAATGCTCCACGCTAGCGTGAGCGGGTGACGCCGAGCCGAGGGCAGGCGTGGCTCACCGGGCACACTGAGCATCTGGGCGAGACAGGCTGGCAGATGTTCTGGCCGAAGGATACGAGCAGGTCGTTGTAGCCGATCCAGTAGCGACGGGGGAGCCGGCGCCGGAGCGCCATCTCCGTCTCCTCGGGATTGCGGGTCTTCACGTAGCCGAGGCGGTTCGAGATGCGATGGACGTGCACGTCGACGCAGATCCCCGGCTTGTTGAAGCCCTGAGTCACCACGAGGTTGGCCGTCTTCCGCCCCACGCCCTTGAGGGTGAGCAGGGCGTCGATGTCGTCGGGGACGCGGCCGTCGAAGCGCTCGATGAGATCTCGGCAGACCCCGAGGATCACCCGCGCCTTTGTGCGGTAGAAACCCACAGGAAAGATGGCGCGCTCGATCTGCCGCGGGGTGAGCCGGAGCATGGCGCGGGGCGTGTCGGCGAAGGCGAAGAGCCGGGCGGCCGCGGGCCCCGTGGTCTCGTCCTTGGTGCGCAGGGAGAGCAGGCAAGCGATCAGAACGCGAAAGGGATCGTCACGCTCGGCGGCGACCTCGGCCATCGCGGTCGCCCTCCAACTCGGGGCATGGCGGGTGAGCGTGCGGATCACCCGTCCGATGGCGACGGGAGGTCGCCGAGCCGTCAGGAGTGATCCCCGAGCGTGGCGAGGATGGCCTTGGCCTGCGGGACGTCCTTTACCGCCCAGTCCGCCGGATTGCTCGGGGCCTTCTCGCCGAGCACCGCCTCGAGCTCCCGCCGCGCATCCGCGGTATGGCCCTTCTTGAGGAGGGTGCGCGCGAGGCCCAGGCGCATGTTGGTGTAGCGCGGATCGAGCTCGAGGCCCTTGCGGAACATGGCCTCGGACCGGTCGAGATCGCCGCCCGCGTACGACGGCACCTCGTAGTAGATGCTGCCTCCGAGAGCGTAAGCGGGCGCATAGCCGGGATCGAGGGCGAGGGCCGTCTTCATCGCTTCCTTCACGGTGGGCAAGAGGAAGAGCGCTCGCATGATGCCTTTGGTCTGTCCCCAGCGTCCGGTGTTGGCGCCGTACCAGAATTGGGCGGGGGCGCTCCGGGGGGCGAGCTCGATGGCGCGCTTGGCCGCCTGGCGGCCACGATCGTAGGCGGCGAGCTTCTCGTCCTCGGTAGTGGCGCGCACGTCGCCGTACATGAAGCAGACCTGGGCGAGGGCAAGGAGCGTGTCGACGTCGGCCGCCTGGGACTCCCCGGCCTTCTCGAGGGCGGCCTTGAGCTCGTCGATCTTCTCGGGATTCTCGTTGTAGCGAGTGGAGAGGGCCTGGAGCTCGCGCACCAAGGGTGAGCCGGCCCAGGCCGTACCGACGACGAGGAGGGCCAGCGCCGTAAGGAGAGCGCGCATGCTTCGATGCTAGAAGTGGGAGTCGCGCGTGTCAACTTGAAGTGGCTGGTCGCGGCCGCTAAGGTAGGGCCCATGGTCGCGCCATGCGCCAACTGACCCTGACCGCCGTCGCCGTCTGGCTCGGCGCCATGGGCTTCTTCGCCTTCATCGCCGCCCCCGCGGCCTTCGGGGCCCTCGACCGCGAGGCGGCGGGGCGATTCGTGAGCGTGGTGTTCCCCCGCTACTACGGCGTCGGTCTCGCCTTGGGTCTCGTGGCTTGCTTCGGTCTTGGCGTACGCTGGATGGGCGGGGCATGGCGCGGGCTCGACTGGACGGTGGCGGGGCTGGTCCTCCTCATGCTCGCCCTCACGCTCTACGCGGGGGCGGTGGTGCTCCCCGCGGCCCACGCCGCCCGCGAAGCGGCCCGCGCGGCCACTGGCGATCCGGCCGCGGCCATGGGCTTCGCCCGCCTCCATCGCCTCTCGAGCATTCTCAACGTGATCGTGATGCTCTCGGGTATCCTCGTGGTCGTGATCGAAACGGTGCGCCGGCGATGACCATGTTCGAGCCGCTCGGCCTCGATCACGTGGTGCTGCGGGTGAGCGACCAAGAGTCCTCGCGCCGCTTCTACACGGAGATCCTGGGCTGCCGGGTCGATCACTTCAACGAGCGCATCTCGCTCCTCCAGCTCCGCTTCGGCGAGCAGCTCATCGACCTGCTGCCGGGCAAGCCGTCCAGCGAGGGACTCGACCACTTCTGCCTCTCGATCCGCTGCGCGGATCTTCCTGCGCTGCGGCGCTCCCTGGAAGGGCAGGAGGTGCGGATCGAGGGAGACGTCGTGGAGCGGCGGGGCGCCTACGGCACCGGACCCTCGCTGTACATCCGCGACCCCGACGGCTACCTGATCGAGCTCAAGCCCCGCTGAGGACGAGACCGAGGAGCGTCTTTACCAGCTCGCCGGGAGGCACCGCGCCGCCCTGCGTCGCGGCCTGGAGGAGGCAGCCCTCCGCCGCGCCAAGCATCACCGCGGCCACCGCGCCCGCGTCGAGATCGCGCCGGAATGCGCCCGCCGCGGAGCCCGCCACCAGGATCTCTTCGAGCGAGAGTCGGAGCTGCTCCCGCTGCCAGGCCAGGGCGAGGCGGTGATGCTTGTCGTGGCGTGTGCGCATCCAGCCCGTCAGGAGCAGCTCGGAGAAGTCGGGGTCGCTCAGGCCGTAGGCGCCGAAGATGATCTCCATGGCGCCCTCCAGCTTCACCGCCGGCGATTCGGATCCCGCGGCCACCCGAGCGACCGCGGCCACGATGGGCGCGAAGCGCTCCTCGATGGCCTGCACCTCGAGCATGGGCGAAGGCGGCGCGGGCGAGGCCGCCGGCTTCGGAGGCGGAGCGGGTTTCCGCTTCACGCTCCGATTATCCCACGCGAGAATCGCCAGGCAGGGACTTCCAGCTCTCGCTGAGCGGGAGCGAGGCCACGCCGTCGAGCGGATGCTCGACGAAGGACTGAGCCTACTGGCCCTCGCTGCCCCGCCGGGTGCCGAACTCGAAGGTTTCGATCTCGACCCGGTACCGGCGCTCGGAGCCCGCCGAGGAGAGCCGGATCTCGAAAGGCGAGGTCGTCCTCGGGTTGATGGTGCCAGGAACGTAGACGCGTCCCCGGCTCACCACGCGGCCGTTCTCGTCGAGCCCCTCCGCCTTGATGACGACGCGCTCGCAGGCGTGGCTCGAGTTGTTCCGCACCTCCCCCTGGACGAGGACGCGGGAGGGGCCTTCGCGCTGGGTCTGGAAGGTGAGGACGAGGTCGTGCGAGGACTGCGGGGTGAAGGTGTAGGTCTGAGCGAGGAGCGGAGCCGTCCACAGGGTGGCCAAGAGCATGGTGGGAAGCAGACGAATGATCATTCGTATCTCAGGGCCTCGATGGGGTTGAGCTGCGCCGCTTTGCGGGCAGGATAGAAGCCGAAGAAGATCCCTACGGCCGCCGCGAAGGCGAAGGCGATGATGATGGCCTCCGCGCTGATCAGTGTGCGCCAGCCCGCGAAGTAGGGAATGGTGTAGGAGGCGATGACGCCCACCACCACTCCGATGACGCCGCCGATCATGGAGAGGGTGAGCGCCTCCACGAGGAACTGGGCGAGGATGTCCCGCCCCCGCGCCCCCACCGCCATGCGGAGGCCGATCTCACGCGTGCGCTCCGTGACCGACACCAGCATGATGTTCATGATGCCGATGCCGCCCACGAAGAGGGACACGGAAGCGACGGCGGCGAGCAGGATCGTCATGACGCGCGAGGAGGCTTCCTGCGCCTCGGCGATCTCCGCGAGGTTGCGGATGGAAAAGTCGTCGTCCTGGTACGGCTGGAGGCGGTGGCGCTGGCGTAGGAGCTCCCGCGTCTCGATCTCCGCTTCTTTGATGTCCGCGTCGTCGCGTACGCGCACGGAGATCGAGTTGACGGAGCGCGCGTTGGCCTGGCTCACCCCGAGGAGCTTACGCTTGGCCGTGGACAGCGGCACCACGATGAGATCGTCCTGGTCCTGACCCCAGGTCGTCTGTCCCTTCTTGTCGAGCACGCCCACCACGGTGAAGGGAACCTTCTTGATGCGGATCACCTGGCCCACGGGATCCTGATCGGCGAAGAGGTTGCGCGCCACCGTCTGCCCGAGGAGGGCGACCTTGGTCGCGCCGTCCACCGCTTCTTGGCTGAAGGGTTGGCCCGCCACCACCGGCCAGTCGCGCGCCTCGAAGAATTCCGGAGTTACGCCCTGGATGGTGGTGGACCAGTTCAGATTGCCCCACACCACTTGGCCGCCGCCCCGCATGGCGGGCGCGGCCGCGTGGACGCCCGCCACCTCGCGCTGGATCGCCCACGCGTCTTCCTCGGTGATGGTGAGCTGCGAGCCCGCGCCGATGCGCACTCCCCCTTGGTTGATCGATCCCGAGAGCACGACGAGCATGTTCGAGCCGAGGCTTTGGATCTGCTCGGCGATGCGGGCCTGAGCCCCCGAGCCCACGGAGACCATGGCGATGACGGCGGCCACCCCGATGATGATGCCGAGCATGGTCAGCACGCTGCGCAGCTTGTTCACCCGCAGCGCGCGCACGGCGATGCGGGCGCTGGCCAGGGCGTTCATGCCTCCTCCTCCTCTTCCACGGGCAGGGTGGCGAGGACCTCACGGGCGTCCAGGCGACGGACCGCGGTGTCGTCCTTCAGCACGCGCCCATCCCGGAAGGTGATGACGCGATTGGCGAAGCCCGAGATGTCCGCCTCGTGGGTGACGAGGACCACCGTGATGCCCTGGCGGTTCAGGTCCTGGAGGATGGCCATGACCTCGACGCTGGTGCGCGTGTCGAGATTGCCCGTGGGCTCGTCGGCGAGGATGAGCACGGGGTCGTTCACCAGCGCCCGCGCGATGGCCACTCGCTGCTGCTGGCCGCCCGAGAGCTGCGAGGGATGATGGTCGGCGCGGTCGGCGAGCCCCACCGCCACCAGCTTGGCTTGGGCCTGCTGGCTCCGGTCGCGCGCGTGCCGCGTGGTGTAGAGGAGCGGCAGCTCGACGTTCTCGAGAGCGGTGGTGCGCGGGAGCAGGTTGAATCCCTGGAAGACGAAGCCGATTTTGGCGTTCCTGATCTTGGCCAGGGCATCGCCGGAGAGGTTCGACACGTCCTGGCCGTCGAGGACGTAGCGTCCCGAGGTCGGGCCGTCGAGGCAGCCGAGCAGGTTCATGAAGGTCGACTTCCCCGAGCCCGAGGGACCCATGACGGCCACGAAGTCGCCCGCGCGAATGTCCAGGGAAACCTGGCGGAGCGCGTGCACCACCTGGCCGCCCACGTGGTAGTTCTTGGTCAGCTCGTGCGTCTCGATGAGGGTGGTGCCCACGCTAGGACACTCGGAGGGGGGCATCGCCCCCCTTCCGAACCTCCTCCGAGGATTCGGTTGCGCGGGCAAAGCCCGCGCTCGGAACGGAACATTTGAGCGGCAAGCGGTTGGTCAAGGGCGTCATGCGCGCTTTCTCTGACAGCTCGCTAGAGTCTTAGGCGTGGCCCGCTGTTCGACGGCGAGGCGCCGCGCGCGTCCGCCGCGCCCACCAGCACCTCCTGCCCTTCCTTCACGTCGCCGCTCATGATCTCCGTGAAGTTGCCGTCGCTCACCCCGGTCTGCACGGCGATGGGCACGGGCTTGCCCGTGGGCCCCGGCACGAACAGACGGCCCGAGAAGGCGCCCTGGCGCGCGAGCTGCGCGTCGGTCAGCTCGGTGTCGTACTTGGCGCGCTGAACTGGGGTGAGGATGGCGCGAATCTGCTCGCGCGTCGCCTCACGGATGCGCTGGCTCTCCACGCGGCGCTCGCTGTCGCCGCGCCCGGCGAGCTCGCGCATCTTCTGCCCCGTGGCCTGGAGGATGGGGCTGAGCTTCTCCTGCTGCTCGGGGGTGAGGCCAAGCGACTTGGTCAGCCGATCGCGGACCTGCTCTGCGGACTGCGGCGCCCCGCCGCTGGTGAGGCCCGGTCCCCCACTGGCGCGCATGGGGACGTTGTCTTCTCCGGGCAGGCGGAAGCGCAGGGCGGAGTTGGGGACCTTGAGCACGCCCTCCTTCTGGGCGACGACCAGACGCACGTTGGCCGTCATCCCCGGCAGGAGCTTGAGCTCGGGATTGCGCGCGGAGATGACCACGTTGTAGGTGACCACGTTCTGGAGCACCTGGGGCGCCTTGCGCACCTGCATCACGTCACCCGTGAAGGTCTGATTGGCGAAGGAGTCCACGGTGAAGGTGGCGCGCAGCCCCTCCTTGATGCGCCCCACGTCGGCCTCGTCCACGTTGGTCTCCACCTGCATCTGGGTCAGGTCCTGGGCGATGGTGAAGAGGGTAGGAGCCTGGAGGCTCGCCGCCACCGTCTGCCCCACGTCCACCGTGCGCGAGACGACCACGCCGTCCACGGGGGCGCGGATCTCCGTGTGATCGAGATCGACCTGGGCCTGGCGCAGCCCCGCCTCCTGCTGGGACACGTTGGCGATGGCGGACTGGAGCTGCGCCTCCACCACCCGAAGCTGTGCCTCCGCCGAACGGATCTGCGAAGCCTGCGCCTCCTCCTGCGCCTTGGCCGACTCCGCCTGGGCCACTGCCGAGTCGTAGGTGGCCTGCGCCGTGTCCTCGTCGGCCTGCGCGATGAAGCCGCGTCGACGGAGATCCTGGTTCCGCTGGAGCGTGCGGCGGGTGTCCACGACGGCGACCTGGGCCTTGGCGGTCTGCGCCTTCGCTGCGGCGAGGGCGGCGTGGCTGTTGGCGAGGTCGGCGCGTGTCTTCTCCACGAGCGCGCGCTGGTTGAGCACGTTGGCCTTGGCCATGTCCACCTGCGCCTTGGCCTGAGCCACTGCGGCCTGGAATTTCTCGGGATCGATGCGCGCCACGAGCTGATTGCGCTTCACGAGAGAGTTGAAGTCCGCGAAGAGCTCCTTGATCTGCCCGGACACCTGGGAGCCGACCTGCACGGTCACCACGGCGTTGAGGGTGCCCGTGGCGGAGACGGTGGCCGTGAGTGGACCGCGCTCAATCTTGGCCGTGCGGAACCGTGGCGCATTGCCACGACTCTGCGCGTAGAACCAAGCGCCACCCGGCGCGGCAACCAGGACCGCCATCAGGGCCACGATCCACACACGTCCCCTCATGGCCATGAGACTAACCTTTAGGCACTTTTATTCCTAGCGGCGGCCCAGGAAACGCTCGAGCTCGACGGTGGCGATCCAGTACGCGGCCAGGGCCTGGGCGACCTGGGACTGGGCCGTGGTCAGCGCGAGCTGCGCGTCGGTGAGCTCGATGATGTTGGCCACGCCGGCGTCGAAACGACCCTGGCTGAGCCGGAAGTTCTCGTCGGCGGACTCCACGCCCTTCTGGGCGGCGCCGATGGCCTCCTCGGCCTGCTGCACGGTGACGAAGGCGCGCTCCACCTGCTGCCAGATGGTGAGCTCGGTGTCGCGCACGCGCGCCAGCGCCGCGTCGCGCTGGGCGATGGCCTGCTTGTACAGGGCGATCTTGTTGCCGCCGTCGAAGATGCTCCAGTTGAGCTGGAGACCGTAGCTGTACGTCTCGTTCATGTCGGTGCCGGCGGCGCCGTAGGTGCCCTGGGCGACCACGTTGGGGAAGAAGTTGCGGAACTGCTGCTTCACCGTGTAATCGGCCTGCTCGTACTGGGCCTTGATCTGCTTGTACTCCGGTCGCCGCGCAAAGGCCTCGTTGAGGAGGCCCTTGGCTTCGAACTCCACGTGCTGGTAGGCGAGGTTGTCCGCGATCTCCGT
>DATGCY010000063.1:0-3576 GCA_035311385.1 Candidatus Methylomirabilota bacterium | reverse complement strand
CCTGCGATGCCGCCCACAGCCAAGCCATGCGACCCGGCGGCTCCGGAAGCGTGCGCGGCAGTCGTCCCGCCGCGCGTCCGTCCATGGGCACCGTCCCGCCGGGCTTCGTGCCGCGGGGCGCTCCGTCGTCCCGCTTCGTGCAAGGTCAGGGATTCGGCCACCACGGCTTCAGCCGCCAGCAGTTCTTCGCCCACTCACCCGTCTTCTTCCGCTCCGGCCGTTTCCCCTTCCGCTCTGGCTTCGTGGGGGCGCCGGTGTACTTCTTCGGCGGAGGCCCGGTGTGGGGGCCGTGGCCCTCCTGGTACGCGTACCCAGCGCCGGGCTACGCGCCGGCCCAGTACTGGGCCTACTGCCAGAGTCCTGAAGGGTACTACCCGTACGTGCAGGACTGTCCGGGAGGATGGATCCCCGTGCCCCCCACCCCGCCACCGCCGGACTCGTGGCAGGGCTCGCCGGACAACGGGCCTGCGCCGATGGGAGGCACCACCTCGGAGGACATCCGGGAGCCGAGCGCGCGCTCGCCGGCTGACATGAACGGCCGGGTCGATCTGAGCCTCGAAGCGACGGCGGGGCCACGGCGCTCCCCGTGACCCCGCCTCGGCGATCCTGATCGACGCGACGACTAGAGCTGCTTCAGCATGCTTTCGGCGTCGCTCACCTCGAACTTACCCGGCGCTTCCACGTTGAGCGACGTCACCACACCATCGTCCACGAGCATCGAGTAACGCTGGGAGCGCACGCCCATGCCCCGCGAGGTGAGATCCAGCTCGAGCCCCATGGCCTTGGTGAAGGCCGCGCTGCCGTCGGCCATCATGCGCACCTTGCCCTGGCTCTTCTGCTCCTTCGCCCACGCCCCCATTACGAAGGCGTCGTTGACGGACACGCACCAGATTTCATCGACCTTCTTCGCCTTGAGTTTGTCGACGTTGGCGGTGTAGCTGGGCACGTGCTTGGCCGAGCACGTGGGGGTGAAGGCGCCGGGAAGCCCGAAGATGACGATGCGCTTGCCCTTGGTCAGATTCGAGACCTGAAACGCGTTGGGCCCGATGGTGCAGCCCGGCGTTTCGGTCTCGATCATCTCCGTCAGGGTGCTCTCGGGCAGCTTGTCACCAATCTTGATCGCCATGCGAATTCCTCCTGGAGATTCGTCACTCGAATGGTTTGAGGGGAAGACGGCCAACCCGCTTGAGACTAGGGGGCGATGCCCGGTCCGTCAAGGGCCTTATCCTCGCCGGAGCACCCGCGCCGCCTGCACGACGGCGCTGAGCTTGGCCTCGGCCATGGCCGCGCTCGTGACCGGGCTGTCCGCGAAGGTTGCGAAACCGCAGTCGGGGGTGAGGAGCACCCGCTCGGGGCCGAACGTCTCCACAGCGCGCCGCGCTCGCGCGGCGATCTCCTCGACCGGCTCGACGCGATCGAGCTTTTGATTCACCACGCCGACGCCGATGCGTCGCTCGGCGGAGAGCTCTTTCAGCACCTCGATCTCGCCCGCGCGCGGGGTGCAGAGCTCGAGGAAGAACGAGCCAACCTCGACCTGGTGCAGCACGGGGAGGAGCGGCCGGTAGTCGCCGGCGAGAGCCGCCCGCTCGTCGCGCGTCCAGTTGCCGCGGCAGATGTGGAGGCCGAGCCGCTCCGGGGGAAGGCCGGCAACCACGTCGTTGATGAGCTGGGTCGCGAAGGCGAGCTCGCGCCCGGCCTCGCCCTTTTCGCTGAGCGCCCCGCACATGAAGCTGCGCGCGCTCTTGGCTCCCGTGAACACCACCTCGGAGAGCACGGGCTCGTCCAGCTGCACGAGGGCGGCCCCCGCGGCGAGGAGGAAGTGCAGCTCCTCGCGGAGGACCCGCACGATGTCCTCCGCCAGATGCTCCCGCGACCGATACGCGCGGTCAGAGATGCACTCCATCCACATCGTGCGGGTGAGCAGGTAAGGTCCGGGCAGGGCAACCTTCACCGGCCGATCGCTCAGGCTCCGCACGAACTCGAGCTCGTGGACGGCGAGAGGGCGGCTCCGGCCGAGGGGGCCGAAGAGCGCAGGGTGGCGCACGTCGGAGGCCGGCACGTCGAGCGACTGCATCTCCCGCTCGAACTTCACGGGGTCGTCCACGAGGGGAAGGAGGTCGGTCAGGGGGATGAGCTGGCAGTTGTCGAGACGAGCGCCCACGAAGCTTGCGTAGTTGTCCCGCCGCTGCTCGCCATCGGTGAGCACGTCGACCTCGGCGCGAGCCTGCGCGGCCACCGCGAGCCGCGTCGCGTCCTCGGCGGTGGAGGTGAACTCCTTTTCGGACAGCCGTCCCTCGATGTGGTCGTGAATGGCCTGCAGCATCCAGCGCGGACGCGGCCAGCTCCCGATGCCCATGACGGCCAGGGGCGGGATGGCGGGCGCCGGAGCGGGAGGAGGCAGCGTGGCGGGGATGCGCACCTCGGCCACCGCGCGGGTCACGGGCAGCGGCGTCCGCGCCGCCCGAGCCGTCGCTCTCCGCGCGGACAGCGGGCCTTTGCACACGAGGAAGCTCCGCTGCCGCCCGCGTCGCATCGTGGACACCAGCTCGTTGCCCGTCATGCGACACCAGGCGGGGAAATCCTCCTCGACGGAGATCTCCGTCGAGCGGAACTCCAGGAGCTGCCCGGGCTCCAGGGGGTCGATGTGCTGGCGGATCAGGAGCAGGAGGCCGTTGCCGCAGTCGAGGTCGCCCCCATCGAAGCTCGCGTCCGCCTCGAAGGGATGCCCCGGATCCTCCGCCATCAGTAGCTGACGCAGGGGCTGCCGTCGGAGAGGAACTCCACCAGCTTGGCCCCTCCCACGATGCTCGCCCCCGTCACGAGATTGTTCTCGTCGAGCTTGCGCTTCTTGAAGCACGGCGAGCACACGTAGATGGTGCCGCCCGCCTTGGCGAAGTTCTCCATGAGCTCGCGCAGCGGCGCGAAGCCCTCTTCGTGGATGTCCAGCGCGTAGCCCTTCTGAGCGAGCCGCACGCCCTCCACGCTCAGGAACACGAGCGACTCCTTGCCGGAGCCCACGGCGGCGTTGGCGACCACGAAGCCCACGGTGGCCTTGTCGGTGTTGTCCTTGGCGTGGGTGATGCTGACGCAGAACTTGTTGGCCATGATTCAGTCCTCCTTGCGCTGGATGAGATATACGGGATGCTCGATGCCCACGAGCGTGTGCCCGGTCATGCGGCACCACGCGGGAATGTCGGCGGGGGCGCCGGGGTCGAGAGCGATGAGCCGGAAGAGCTCGCCCGGGCCCAGGGCCGAGAGGCGGAAGCGTAGCTCGAGCACGAGCTCGCCGCAGCCCAGCTCGCCGGCGTCCCACTGGGCGGCCACCTTAGCCACTCGCCCGGCCTCCGGCCGCCACCACGCCGCGATCGTAGATCTGCTCGAGGGCGCGCGCATCGAAGCTCCGCGTCGGCGCATCGTCGAGGATGCGACCGTCGCGCAGGGCGATGATGCGGTCCGCGTAGTCGCGAGCGAGGCCGACCTGGTGAAGGCTCGCGATGACCGCGACCCCCTGGGCGGCCACCGAGCGGAGCGTGTCGAGCACGCCGGCGGCAGACTCGGGATCGAGGCTCGCCACGG
>DATGCY010000062.1:0-14423 GCA_035311385.1 Candidatus Methylomirabilota bacterium | reverse complement strand
TGTGGAGGCGATCGGCGAGCTTGATCATGAGCACGCGCAGGTCGTGCGCCATGGCCACGACCATCTTCCGGAAGTTCTCCGCCTGCCGCTCCTCGCGGGAGGAGAAGGCCAGCTTGCCGATCTTGGTCACCCCGTCCACCAACTCCGCGATCTCGGCGCCGAACTCGCGCTGGAGCTCATCCTTGGTCGTGTCGGTGTCTTCGAGGACATCGTGGAGGAGGCCAGCCGTCACCGTGGTGACGTCCATTTTGAAGTCGACGAGGAGGCCGGCGACTTCAAGCGGATGGGAGAGATAGGGCTCGCCGGAGGCGCGCTGCTGCCCTTCGTGGCTCTTCTCGGAGAATCGGAAGGCGCGACTCACCAGGTCCAGGTCGGCACCCGGCTGATACTTCGGAATTTCCTCGATTAACGTCTGCAACTGGGTCAACCTGAACTCCTTCCTGAGGTTGACCCCTGATTTTGCCACGGAAATCAGCGTTTTGCTAGGACTTTTCCCTCAGGCTCTTGCGTGGAGCTTGCCCGATGTCCGTGAGCGTGCGCGGCTCCAGCTCTCCCAGTCCATCACCAGCGTGGCTGCGGCCACCGAGGAATAGGTCCCCGTGACCACCCCTACGAGAAGGGCGAAGGAGAAGTCGTGCAGCACCTCGCCGCCGAAGAGGAGCAGGACGAGGGCGGACAGGAAGACCGTGAAGGAGGTGAGCACGGTCCGCGACAGCGTCTGGTTGAGGGCGGTGTTGACCAGATCACCCCAGTTCTGCCCCTTCCGGATGCCCTTGGCCCGCGTCTCCCGGATCCGGTCGAAAACCACGATGGTGTCGTTGATCGAATAGCCGACGATGGTGAGCAGCGCGGCCAGCACGGGCAGCGAGATCTCCCGGTGGGTGACGGAGAGGGCGCCCAGGGTCACGATGACGTCGTGGCCGATGGCGGCCACGGAGATGACGCCGTCGCGGAAGTGGAAGCGGAAGGCCACGTAGATCAGGATCCCCGCCATCCCGGCCAGCACCGCGTAGAGGGCCTGGAGCTGCAGATCGCGTCCGACCTGCGGGCCCACGAACTCGAGCCGCCGGATCTCCACCTGGCTTCCCGAGGCGCGCGAGAGCGCGTCCACCACCTGCTTGGAGAGCGCCTCCGAGCTCTCGCCGGCCTGGTGGAGTCGGATCAGGTATTCCTGAGCGTCCCCGAACTGCTGGATCACCGCTTGGCCCAGCTTGATCTGGTCGAGGCCGCGCCGCACCACGTCCACGGTGACGGGCTTGTCGTAGCGCACCTGGATCAGCGTGCCGCCCGTGAAGTCGATCCCGTAGTTGAGACCGCCTCGGAACAGGATGGAGATGAGACTCAGCACCACGAAGCCACCGGAGACCACGTAGAACCAGCGACGCTTGCCCACGAAGTCGTACTTGGCGTTGACGAAGATCTGGAGCATTCCCCCTCCTAGATGGAGATGCTCTCGACCTTGCGGCCGCGCATGTAGATGAGGTCGAAGATGAGGCGGGTGAAGAACACCGCAGTGAAGAGGCTAGCGAAGATGCCGATGGCCAATGTCACCGCGAAGCCCTTCACGGGCCCCGTGCCGAACTGATAGAGGATGGCCGCCGAGACGAGCACGGTGACATGGGTGTCGATGACGGTGCGGAAGGCGCGCGAGAAGCCCGAGTCGATGGCCGCGCGCACCGTCTTCCCCGAGCGCAGCTCTTCGCGGATCCGCTCGAAAATCAGAATGTTGGTGTCCACCGCCATGCCGATGGTCAGCACGACCCCCGCAATGCCGGGCAGGGTCAGGGTGGCGCGGAAACCCGCCATGGCCGCGAGAAGGATGAGCAGGTTGAGGGCGAGGGCGAGATCGGCGATAAGGCCGGAGAGTCGGTAGTACACGAGCATGAAGAGCACCACCGCGATGGCCGCCCCCGCCGTGGAGAGAATGCCCCGGCGGATGGAGTCCGCGCCGAGCGAGGGGCCCACCGTGCGCTCCTCGAGGATCTGCACGGGCGCGGGCAGCGCGCCCGCCTTGAGCACGATCTTGAGGTCCCGCGCCTGCTCCAGGGTGAAGCTGCCGGTGATCTGGGCCTGTCCGGAGGGGATCCGCTCCTGGATGCGCGGGGCGGAGTAGACGTTACCGTCGAGCACGATGGCCATCAGCTTACCCACGTTATCCGTGGTGACCTGGGCGAACACCTTGCCGCCCGCAGGCGTGAGGGTCAGGCTCACGTAGGGCTGATTTCCCTGATCGAGGCGGACTTCGGCGTCCGCCACGTCGGCCCCCGAGAGCATCGCCTTCTTCTGCACCACGATGGGGATGCGCCGCTCCTGCTTCGTCTCGGGATCTACCCTTCGCTCGTAGAGGAGCTCGACGCCCGGGGGCAGCGTCGACCCGCTCGCGATCGCCGCGGGATCGATCCGATCGTCGACCAGCTTGAACTCGAGGTGGGCCGTCTTGCCAATGAGGGCCTTGGCGCGATTCGGGTCCTGGATGCCCGGCAACTGGACGAGGATGCGATTGTCGCCCTGCTGTTGAATGGACGGCTCGGCCACGCCGAACTGGTCCACGCGGTTGCGGATGGTCTCGAGACCCTGGCGCACGAAGCTGTCTCGCTGGCTGGTGATCTCCGCTGGGCGCATGGAGAGCACGAGCCGCCCCGCGCTCTGATCGGGCTCCTTGATCTCGAAGGCCGGGAATTCCTTCAGGAGGAAGGACTGCGCCTCCGACCAGGCCTGGGGCGAGGCGAGCTGCACCGCGATCTCGCTGTTGCCCCGGCGCTCCACCTTTTGCACGGCGAGGCCCTTGCCCTCCAGGCTCGAGCGCACACGCTCGGCCGTGCGGTCGGTCTGGATCTGGAGGGCCTTGTCGATGTCGACGCCGAGCACGAGGTGGATACCGCCCTGGAGGTCGAGGCCGAGGTTGATGGTCTTCCGGGGCGGATAGAGGTAGAAGATCGAGAGCGCGGCCACCACCGCCACCAGGCCGATGCGCAGCCAGAGCCGACGCGGCATCAGGAGGCGGCGCCTCCGTCGGCCTTGGTGCTCGGCACGATACGGCCAATGGCCGACCGATCGAACTCGAGACGGACCTGGTCGGCCACCTTGATGGTGACCCCCTGCTCCGACAGCTTCACAATGGTGCCGTGCAGACCACTCGACATCACCACGCGATCGCCCGGCTTGACCGCGGAGAGCATGGTCTCGCGATCGCGCCGCTGCTTCTGCTGAGGACGGATGAGCAGGAAGTAGAAGATCGCGAAGATCGCCGCGAAGAACGCGAGCTGCACCAGCATCGAGCTGCCGCCCTGCCCGCTCGGTGCCTGGGCCGCCGCGTACGCATAGTCTACGAAGTGCATCAAGCCTCCGCCGCGCTGGATGTGGGGTGAGAACCGCCCCCGGATTCTACCGCATATCGGTCAAGAAACCGAGAGCGGAGTCGCGAAAATGCGCGCGCGGCGATCGCGTCGCGCATCGATCGCATGAGCCCGAGATAGAACGTCACGTTGTGGAGCGAGAGGAGGCGGTAGGCGAGGAGCTCACGCGCCATGAAGAGGTGGCGGAGATAGGCGCGCGAGAAGCTACGGCAGGCGAGACACGGGCACTCCGCGTCGAGCGGCGCCGCGTCGCGCGCGAAGCGCGCCTGGGTGATGGTGAGGGTCCCCTCGGCGGTGAAGGCTTGCCCGTTCCGCGCGTTCCGCGTGGGCAGCACGCAGTCGAACAGGTCGACGCCGCGCGCGACCGCCTCGATCAGGTCGACCGGCTTGCCCACTCCCATCAAATAGCGCGGCCGGTCCACGGGAAGGTGACTCGCCACCAGCTGGGTGATGTCGTAGAGACGCGCTTTCGTCTCCCCCACGGCGAGCCCGCCGATGGCATAGCCGGGAAGATCGTGGCGGCACGTCTCCTCCACGGCTCGGCGCCGCAGCGCCTCGTATCCTCCGCCCTGCACGATCCCAAAGAGCGCGCCCGCGCTGTCCTTCGCACGATGCCGGGCCACCGCGCGCTCGAGCCATCGCACGGTCAGGGCGAGGGAGCGCTCGGTGTCGTCGAAGGACACGGCATGCGGCAGGCACTCGTCGAGCGGATGCAGGATGTCGACGCCGAGGGCGTGCTGGATGTCCATGCAGATCTCTGGGGTGAGCAGCCGTACGGAGCCGTCGAGATGCGAGCGGAACTCGACGCCTTCTTCGCCGAGGCGGCGCAGCTTGGAGAGGCTGAACACCTGGAAGCCGCCACTGTCTGTGAGGATGGGCCCCTCCCAGCCCATGAAACGATGCAATCCGCCGAGATCACGCACGAGCTCGTGGCCCGGCCGCAGGTGCAGGTGGTAGGTGTTGGCGAGGATGATCTGGGCGCCCGCGCTCCGGAGATCGCCCGGATCGAGACTCTTCACGCTCCCTTGGGTCGCTACGGGCATAAAGGCCGGCGTGTCGACCGCTCCGTGCGGAGTGATCAGGCGACCGCGACGGGCCTCTCCCTCCGTGGCCACGAGCTCGAAACGAACGGGTGCCGTCACAGGATCAACATGGCGTCGCCGTATGAGTAGAAGCGATACCCGGAGGCCACGGCGTGCGCGTAGGCCTTCAAGACGAGGGCGCGGCCAGCGAAGGCGGAGACGAGGAGGAGCAGCGTCGAGCGGGGAAGATGGAAATTCGTCACGAGGGCGTCGACGACACGGAAGCGATGTCCAGGGCGGATGAACAGATCGGCCTCGCCCGGCCCGACGCGCAGCCGTCCGTTCGCGTCCGCCGACCATTCAAGCGTTCGGGTGGTCGTGGTCCCCACGGCGAGGACCCGACGGCCCTCGCTCCGAGCGCGCTCGACGGCCTTCGCGGTCTCCGCAGGAACGACCGCGGTCTCGGAAGCGAGCCGATGCTCCTCGACGCTCAAGGCCGTGATGGGACGGAACGTCCCGGGCCCGACGTGGAGGGTGAGGCGATGGATTTCCACGCCCGCTGAGCGCAACTGATCGAGCAGGGACGGCGTGAAGTGGAGCCCCGCCGTCGGCGCGGCCACCGATCCCCGCGACACGGCGTAGACGGTCTGGTAGCGCTCGCGATCTTCCGGCTTTGGCGCCTCGTGCCGGTCGATGTAGGGCGGCAAGGGCGGCAGCCCGTGGCGATCGAGGAGCTCGTCCACTGACCACGGCGCCTCCACGGAGACCAGACGAGCGCCTGGCGAGACATGCGCGAGCACGGTGGCCCGCGCGAGACCGCCGGCCAGGACGATCCGGGCTCCTACGCGGCAGCGCTTCCCAGGTCGCACCAGCGCTTCCCAGCGGTCACCGTCGAGCGCGCGTAGCATGAGGAGCTCCACGGCGGCGGCCGTTCCCTCGAGAGTACCGAGGAGCCGCGCGGGAATGACTCGGGTTTCATTCACGACCAGACAATCCCCCGCTCGGAGCCAGCGCGGGAGATCGGAGAAGCGCGCGTCCGCCCATGTCCCCTGCGTGCGCTCGAGTACCAGGAGCCGCGAAGCGTCGCGCGGCTCCGCGGGCTCCTGCGCGATGCTCGCCGGCGGCAGGTGGTAGTCGAAGAGCGAGACGTCCATGGCGTGTGAGTCTACCGCCCGGACGGCCCGCGGCCAATCGTGGACTAGCCGATCTTCGTGCCCGGCGCGACCTCGAAATCGGGACGGAGGAGGATGACCTCGCCGCGCTCGCCGTAGGCCCCCAGCACAAGGACCTCGGAGACGAAAGGCCCGATCTGCTTCGGAGGAAAATTGACGACGGCTACCACGCGCCGTCCCACCAGATCTTCGGGCGCGTATCGATCGGTGATCTGGGCGCTCGATCGCTTCACCCCCAGCTCGCCGAAATCGATGCGGAGCTTGATGGCGGGCCTCCGCGCTTCCGGGAACGGCTCGGCCTCGAGGACGATCCCCACCCGCATGTCGACGCGCTCGAAGTCGGTCCAGCTGATCGGCACCCGTTCGACCCGGGCGAGACTACCGGCGGGCCGGACGCGGGCCCAGCGTGGCGAGGGTGGCGCCTGGGTAGTAGTAACGCACGATCTGCTCCGCGGTGTACCCCTGCTCCGCCATGGTCTTCGCACTCCACTGGTCGAGACCGACCCCGTGACCGTAGCCGCGGCCCACAAAGCGAGCGAAGGCATGATCCACGGACACGGCGAAGAGGGTGCTCTTCAGCGTGTCGTAGCCGATGAGCCGCCGGAAATCGTTGCCGCGCAGGATGGCGCTGCCCCGCGTGCCCTGGACGGCGATGCGGGCGACGCGCAGCGACACGCTCCGCTCCAGCACCTGGAGTGCGGTGATGGTCCCCACGGAGACGCCCCCTCGCCGAAGCGCGATGGCCAGATCGGAGAGCGCCACGTCGAGGCTCCACGCGTGGTGCGGCGACTGCGAAGGAAACTCCACGCGCACCGGCTTGAGGGCGGGCATGTTGGTCGCCGAGAAGACGGCACGCGGGTCCTCGGTGTGGCCGCCGCTGTCCGTGTGATAGAAGGCGGGGAAGAGCTCGCCTTCCCACAGGAGCACGAGCCCTTCCGTGTCGCGCGCCGCCGTCCATGCCGGCGAGTCCGCGGCGACTTTCCCCGCATATTGCTGGTTCGCCGTGCCCGCGACCAGGTGATACAGCTTGGCGGCGTTGAGCCGGCGATGATAGGCAGCATAGGTTCGGGCCACGATAGCCTGCGCCTTCAGCATCTCGATGGGCATCTTGTCCCCCGCCTCCGCCCTGACGGCGCCCACCAGATAGTCCTCGAGGGGGAGCTGATTCACCACGATCGGACCCTCCGGCGCCGCGAGCACGTCGATGACGCCGAGGTAGAGACGCTGCTGGAAGCGCAGGGGTCCGCCGCCCGCCGGCACGACGCGCAGCCCGGCGAGGCGCTGCCCTCGCCACTCGATCGTGGCATCGCGCCGGAGGACACGCACGAAGGCCACGGGCTCCTCGGCGAGCGCGCGACCGCTGAGGTCCTGCACCAGCATGGGCCCGCCCCCGATCTCCACCGTGGCTACGCCTTCGGCGAGAGCGACCCGGATGTCGTCCGGGGCCGCCGCGACGGGCGTGGGCAGGACAGCGAGGAGAAGGACTAGCGCCGCGCGAAGAGCCAGAGGAGGAGCGAGAGTACGACGGAGACGACAAGGGACGTGCCCAGGGGGAAGTAGAAGCGCCAGCTTCCTCGCTCGATGTAGATATCGCCGGGCAACCGTCCGAACCATGGCACCTTTCCGGTGAGCTGACTCGCCAGCAGGAGGAGACATCCCAGAACTACCATCACGATCCCGAAACCGAGAAGCAATTTGCCCAGGTCAGCCATAGGGCCGCGGCTAGATCGGAAGCTGCCCCTGGGCGCTGGGAGCGCTCGGAGTGGCGAGGCCGAGATGCGAGTACGCGGGCGGCGTCACCTTCCGGCCGGTCGGCGTGCGCACCACGAATCCGATCTTGAGCAGGAAAGGCTCCACTACCTCGGCGAGCGTCTCCGCCTCGTCGTTGATGGTGGCGGCGATGGCTTCGAGACCCACCGGCCCGCCTCCGTACTGCTCGATGATGGCGGTGAGAAAGCGGCGGTCGAGACGATCCAGGCCCATGGCGTCCACGCCTTCGCGGTCGAGGGCATCGCTCGCCGAGGTGGCCGTCACCACTCCGCTCCCCTTCACCTGCACGTAGTCGCGCACGCGGCGGAGGAGACGATTGGCGATGCGCGGCGTACCTCGCGAGCGCTGGGCAATGGCGCGCGCGCCCTCGCCCTCTACGCGGGCGCCCAGGATGGAAGCGGAGCGCGCCACGATGTCGTGTAGTTCGCTCAGCGAATAGAAGTCGAGGTGATGGAAGATGCCGAAGCGCTCCCGGAGGGGCGAGGACAGCATGCCGGGCCGCGTGGTCGCCGCCACCAGGGTGAAGGGCCGGAGGGGAATGCGCATGGTCCGCGCGTGCAGGCCCTTGTCCATGACGAAGTTGACGGTGAAGTCCTCCATGGCCGGATACAGGAGCTCCTCGACGACGCGGGGCAAACGATGGATCTCGTCCACGAAGAGGATGTCCCGCTCGTTGAGGTTGGTGAGGATGCCCATGAGATCCCCCCCACGCTCGAGCGACGGCCCCGCCGTGGTGACGATGGCCGCCGACATCTCGTTGGCCAGGATGGTGGCCAGCGTGGTCTTGCCCAAGCCGGGAGGCCCGGAGAGCAGCACATGATCGAGAGGCTCGCCGCGCTGGCGCGCCGCCTCTACAGACACGCGGAGGCTCTCCACAGCCGCGCGCTGCCCTACATACTCATCGAGGTGCTGCGGGCGAAGCTGGCGCTCGAGGCTCGCCTCCTCGGGAAGGGCGGTGCGGCTCATCACGTGCGCGGGGTCGGTGGTCACGCTATCCGATCCGCTCACCCACCCTCGTCAGCCACCGGCGAGCGAGGGTCACGGCGCCTTGGCTCCGCGGTAGATCTCGTCGAACAGGTCCTCGGGCGTGGTGATGCCGGGCTTGCGGCCGAGCGCGGCCGAGATGAGCTGGGCCGCCTCGCTCGGGCGATGCCCGAGTTGTTTGGTCAGGATCTCGAACACCGCGGTGCGGAGCCCGTCCTCGTCCAGGCCCCGCGACGCGGGAGCACCCACCTCAGCGGGCAGGTCTGGTCGGGACAAGGCGAACTTGGCCACCTTCGACGAGAGCTGGGCCACGATGTTCTTGGCCTTCTGCGGCCCGATGCCCGGCAACCGCCGGAGATACGTCTCGTCCTGCCGGGCGATGGCGGCGGCGATCTCCGCCACGGGGACGGCGAGCGAGCGTGCCGCCACCAGCGGTCCCACGTCCTTCACGGTGATCAGCTTCTCGAAGAACTCCTTGTCGAGGCCGGAGTGGAAGCCGATGAGGACGGGGGAGGGCTGGTTCTGCGTCGCGTGGTAATGGATCTCCAGGGTCACCTCGGTGGCGCCATCGCCGTCACTCGCGATGGCGCCGCTCAGGGAGCGCTGGACCACCGGCGGCAACACCACCTCGTAGCCGACGCCGCCCGCCTCGATCACCATGCGGTCCTCGTACTTGCGTCGGACCCGGCCGCGGATGAGGGCGATCACTGGGCGGCCCGGGTGCGCGGGGTGATGCCGGTCACTCTCCCGAGACCGGTGATGGCGAGGCCGAGGGCGTCCGCGACGTGGGAGGGCCGCGGGAGATCGCGCAGACCGAGCAGCGACTGGACGCCGCGCTGGACTTGGGCCTTACCGGCGGAGCCGTTGCCCGTCATGGCGCGCTTCACCTCGGAGGGTGCCAGGGCGGTGACGCCCACCCCCAGTTGGCGGGCCGCGAGGTATACCACGCCCCGCGCGTGCCCCATCAAGATGGCCGTGCGCGGGAACTTGTACTCGGCGTAGAGATCCTCCACCACGAGGAAGCTCGGTCGCTGCGCCTCGATGAGCCGGCGCACTGCTCCATAGATGGCGTTGAGCCGAGCCTCGAGGGGCTGGGTACTCGCCGTGGTGATAACGCCCGACTCGATCACCGTGACTACGCCCGGTGCGGCTTCGATGACTCCGAATCCGGTGGCGACGAGGCCCGGATCCAGCCCCATGACGCGCAGGGCGCTAGGCCGCGGAGATGGCGTCGAAGACCTCGTCCGGGATGTCGTAGTTGGAGTAGACCGCCTGGACGTCGTCCTGCTCTTCGAGGGCCTCGATGAGCCGCAGCACGGCGGCGGCGTCCTTGCCCTCCACGCGGACGGTGGATTGGGGAACCATGGCCGCCTGCGCTTCGAGTATGGGGATCCCCTTGTGCTCGAGGGCGGTGCGCACCGCCTCCATTTCATCAGGCGTGGTGGTGATCTCAAAGACTTTTTCCACCGTGCGCACGTCGGAGGCGCCCGCTTCCAGCGCCTGCTCGAGCACCTCATCCTCCTTCACCTTCTCCGCGTCGACCTGAATAACGCCTCGACGATCGAACATCCAGGCGACACAGCCCGCGGTGCCCATACGGCCGCTCTGCTTCTCGAAGATGTGCCTGATCTCGGGCCCCGTGCGGTTCTTGTTGTCGGTGAGGACGCGCACGAGCACGGCGACGCCGCCCGGGCCGTAGCCCTCGTACGTGATCTCCTCGAACTGTTCGCCTGGACCGCCCCCCGTACCTTTCTCGATGGCGCGCTTGACGTTGTCCGCGGGCATGTTGGCGGCCTTGGCCGACTCCATAGCGGCCTTGAGCCGCATGTTGGCCTTGGGATCGCCCCCGCCGTGCTTGGCTGCCACCGTGATCTCTCGGAGGATCTTCGAGAAGAGCTTCCCCCGCTGCACGTCCGCCTTGCCCTTCTTCCGCTTGATCTGGGACCACCGTGAATGTCCCGACATACCGTCACCTTCCCTCTTGAATGGATGCTTTGAGCCGCTCCACGCGCTCCCGCCGACGCGCCCGGCGTTCCTCGGCCTGAGCCCAGCGCCGCTTCTCGCCCGGCGTCTCGGGCACGAAGGGCGGGCACGGCCGCGGCCTCATGTCCGGGCCCAGGTGCACGAAGGTGAGGTACGCGGTGCAGGCGTGCCGCACCTCCCCCGACCATGGCACCTCGGTCAGGACCTTCACACCGACCTCCAGCGACGAGTGGCCCACCTGATTGAGCGCGGCCTTGAAGGTGACCACCTCGTGCGTAGAGATGGGGGAGTAGAAGTCGAGTGCGTCCAGGCACGCCGTCATGACGTGGCCCCGGACATAGCGCATGGACAGGATGCCGCCCGCCTCGTCGATGTCCATGAGGAGCTTGCCGGGGAACATGGTGTTCCCGAAGATCGTGTCCTCCGGCAGCACAGAACGGGAAGATTCAAACGCCCAGCGGAGCTCCTCCTCACCCTCGTCGCGCACGTCGGCCGCGGCGGACGCGCTGCGGGCCAGTCGCTCGAGCCGATGCTCGCGCCGTTCCCGGGCTGCCGCGAACAACGCCTCCTCTGCGGCGCCGCGGGGGACGAGGGTCGTGGGCACCGGCGCCGGCTTCAGGTGGTCGTCGACCTTGACGAAGACCAGGTGCGAGTTGAGCGTCTGGGCGCGGAGCCCGGAGGCGACATTCTCGGCGAAGACCTGCACCCCCACCTCGATTGAACATCGACCGATCGCTTCCACCTGGGCCCGCAGGACGGCGATTTCGCCGACCTTGACGGGATGGAGGAAGTCGATGTCGTCCATGGCGCCCAGGAGGCAATGGCCACGGGCGACCCGGGCGGCCGCCATGTTCCCGACGGTGGCGATCCACTGCATCATGCGCCCGCCGTGGATCTGCCCGGGCGCTCCCGCATGCTCGGGGAACACCCACTGGACCATCTCGGTGACGGTGTCGTTGATCGATAGCATGGGTCAGCGCCAGGACAGGCGTAAATCCCTCATTTATCTATCATGCGACCCGATCCAAGTCCAGCCGCGGCAGGCTGGTCTAGGGCTGGCGTGGAGCAGGCGACATGGCGGGCGGCGCGCTCTCGACCCACGCGCGGTCGAGCCGATGAAAGCCGCTCGGATGGAGACGGAAATTCCGCACCTCGGGCCTTGTCACCGCCCAGTGCAGGCGTACGTAGAGCGGAATCCAGGGAATCTCCTCGACAAGAAATGCCTGGGCGCGGCCGTACACGCGCAGTCGCTCCGGTCGGAACGAGATTTGGCTGGCGCGAATCAGGAGATCGTCGAGCCGGGCATTCCGATAGAAGGAAAGGTTCGTCGCCGTCGGTCCTCGCACCGCACCCTCACTCGTGGAGAGGGGATAGAGGAGCATATGGGGATCCCCGCCATCGGCCTGGGCCTCGGCGAGCGCCAGATCGGGAAGGCCTCCCTGCATTGCCTTGAGCGCCGACTCGGTCGCCAGCGACTTGACGTTCACGGTGATGGAGGCGGCGCCGAGCATGCTGCGAATGACCTCGGCCACGCGCCCTCCCTCGGGCCCTGCGCTGCCATCCGCGACCAGCGAAGCCGTCACTCCCTGGCCTACTCCCGCCTCGCCAAGCAGGCGCCTCGCCACTGCGGGGTCGCCCAGGGTGAGCTGGGGCACGTCGGCAGAGGCCCAGACTCCGCGAGGCAGGAAGAGCCCGGATAGGCCGGCGGCCGGCTCGACCGCCCCAGTGATGGTGGAGGAGGACAGCGCGGCGGCAATGGCCTGTCGGACCTTCTTGCGATTGAAGGGCTCGTGCTCATGCTGCATGGCCAAATAGCCGATCCGCCAGCTCGTGACGGAGAGAGAGCCCTGCATCCGCGAAGGCGCCGAGAGCGGAATGAGGATGTCAAGGTTCCGGGCTTCCAGATCGGCCTCGCCCCGTGCCTGATCCGGGATCTCGACCATGACGATGCGCGAGCTCTTCGGCGCGCCCCCCCAGTAGGTGGTGTTGGCGTCGAGAACCACCCGCCCTGCCCCGATCTCGGTGATCGCGTATGCCCCCGTGCCGATCCAGCGGCCGGCACCGGTCCCAGAGTAAACAATCGAGAACACGGGATGGGCCAGCACCGTCAGAAGAGGTGCGTAGGGCTGGAGGAGATTGATCTGCACCGAGCGAGAGGTGGGAGTGAGGATCTCCTTGACGACGCCGGGCGAACCCCGCAGGAGGCGGGGGCCGGCAGGATTCGGAGACGGACCCATGGCGTGGTTGGGTACGACGATGCGGTCCAGGCTCTCGGCGACCTGGCGTGAGGTCAGCAGCGTGCCGTCGTGGAAGCGAACGCCGTCCCGTAGGCGGAAGGTCCAGGCGAGCCCGTCGCGCGACACGGTCCACGCGGTGGCCAGGCCGGGCTCGATGTCGCTGGATCCCTCACGGTACTGCACGAGGGTGTCGAACACCTGCCGAGCGATGAAGGGCACCACGCCGTCCAGCGCGGTGGCGGGATCGAGAGCTACGGGAATGGATGGGAGCCCCACTCTCAGAGGGGCGCTCTGCGCAATCGCGGAACCGGGGAACGCCAGAGCGGCGAACATCGCCATCGCCAGAACGCCGGACCGATGAGACATGACGTTCTTTCTTATATCAGATGCATGCGGGCGCATCGTGAATGCGCCGGCTCGCGGCATCGGTGTTCATTGTTTCGACAACCCGCTCCAGGCGCTGCAGAATTCGGGGCGAATCTCCGAGCTTTCCGTGCTTCAGTGTTAATGGCACCAAACGTGCTTACGTACTAAGTGGAGACTCGAACGAGCGCGGCGCACTCCGGAACCGGGGGAGCGCAGCCGAGGTTGAAGCTCATGAGAGTCATCGGAGGAGCCGAACGGATGAAGTGGAAAAAGCCGAATGATTTCAATGGCTCCGAAGGGTGAGTCGAGGCCAATTCCCTTGACTTAGCGGAAAACGGCCCCCTATACTGAGGCAACTTTCGGCAACCGTCACTGAGAACTGGGGCCGGTTCTCAGGGAAGCGCCCGCTGAACTATTGAGAAAGGAACGGGCGGACATGAAGGAGTTCGAGAAAAAGACTCCGAGCCGGGAGCCGTCACCATCAGAGGGGATGAAGGGTTTGTCAAAATTCCTTCCTATGTCCGATTCGAATTACCGCCGCCGGTTGACCGAGTACGAAGTGCAGGTCCAGGACCTTCAGGCTTATGTGCATTCCCTCGAGGCGGAGACCGGGCGCCTGCGGAAGAAGCTCGAGGACTCGCCGAAAGAGTTCATGGTTCTGGAGAACAAGCTGCGCGAGGCCAATCGCCAACTCGTCCAGGCCTTCAATCAGAACGAGAAGCTCGTCAATGCCCTCTACGAGGCGAGAGAGCAGATCACCTCGCTCAAGGAGGAAGTCGACAAGCTGTGCGCGCCACCCTCCACCTACGGCGTGTATCTCTCCGTCAATGAGGACGCGACGGTAAACGTCCTTTCTCAGGGACGCAAGGTGAAGGTGAACCTGCACCCCTCCATCAAGGCGGAGAGCCTCAAGCCCGGCCAGGAGCTGGTCCTCAACGAAGGCCTCAATGTGGTCGAGGCGGCGGGCTACGAGATTCAGGGCGACGTGGTCATCCTCAAAGAGATGCTGGAGGAGGGGCGCGCCATCGTCACCCTTCGCGCCGACGAGGACAAGGTCGGCATCGTGGCAGACCCCCTCCGTTCCGTGAAGCTCAAGATCGGTGATCACGTCCTCATGGACAGCAAGAGCGGCTACCTACTCGAGAAGCTGCCCAAGAGTGAGGTGGAAGACCTCGCCCTCGAGGAAGTGCCCGACATCAACTACGAGGACATCGGTGGCCTCTCCGCCCAGATCGAGGCGATCAAGGACGCGGTGGAGCTACCCTATCTCTACGCCGATTACTACCGCGAGCACCAGCTGCGCCCGCCCAAGGGCGTGCTCCTGTACGGGCCTCCGGGCTGCGGCAAGACCATGATCGCCAAGGCGGTGGCCAACAACCTCGCTCAGAAGATTTCCGAGAAGCGCGGCGAGAAGGTCAAGGGCTTCTTCCTCAATATCAAGGGGCCCGAGCTGCTCAACAAGTACGTGGGCGAGACGGAGCGCAAGATCCGCGAGATCTTCGTCAAGGCGCGGGAGAAGGCGGCCGAGGACGT